>JAHDFN010000084.1 GCA_020628145.1 Saprospiraceae bacterium
AAATATTTTTTTACCATTATTGTAATTAATTAATTCCCAAAAATTATCCAATTCTTTTTTTGACGCCTGTGTATCGGGACCGAATATTTTTTTAAAGTTTTTTTCCAAGGATTTTTTGCCTATAAAAAAAGGCATAATGGTTTTCAAGGGACTTAACATCAGTTTTTGAATCAGCAAAGGACGATGCATTTCCGCAAACAAACCACCATTTAAAAAACAAATGGACAGTAGATCATTTGTTTCATTTTCCAACTGCCGAGCATATAATTCCTGAGCTACGGAAACACCATAATCATGGGCAAGGATATGATATTCTGTAATATCCAGACGAGATAAAACACCTTCTACAATATCCGCTTGGTAATGTAGGGTATATTTAATATCCGAAGGCTTATCCGAAAAACCGAAACCTAAAAAATCAAGGGCTAGCAATCTAAAATGCATTTCCAGATCAGGCCACATCTTATACCAATCCCAAGAAGCCGTAGGGAAACCGTGTAACAATAATAAGACAGGCTTATCAAGCCCGTCCGATTCTTTATAGAATATCCGATGTCCTTCGAATAAAAAATATTTGCCCGATGTTCTCCATACTTCCAATTCCATGCTTAAAAATAAAAAAAGGCGGCCACCTAAGCAACCACCTTCCCCTAAAGCCCTTGAATTTACGATTCACATTTAAACCAAAATATCGTTGTCTTTATTTTCATCCCTATATTTCTTATCCATAATAAGATAATAAGCTATAAGAGCCGCCCCTCCGAAAAGAAGTATCATTGAAAAATAAGCAACCTCCTGCCATCCCAGTACGGTATCCAACACACTTCCGACCAACAAACCCATTCCTACCGCTACGGCCACCATACCCCACTTCAGGGATTTATGCCTGTTCTCCTCTTTTCTCTTCTTGGGTTTTTCTTCGAAAATGCTTGCATCCAACCCTTTTTCCAAAAGGGACATCCGTTCCTTGTGCTTCGCTGTTCTATTGATATAAGTTGTGATGATTATGGATGAAAATATTCCTATGAACAATGTTATCGGTACTAATGCTTCTGCTAACATAACTTTATAATTTTTATTCTTTCAAAATCAATTATGACCTCTATGACGACACAATTGAAAAGCAGGTTACAAGATTTGAAAAAAAATATAAAATAATTTCATTTCCCACCCCCGATACAAATCATACACCATAATTTATATAAGAATGACAATTCCCCTTTTAATAAAATCTTTTTTGTAATTTTTGTAACCGTTCTCGGATACTCCCTCGTCGTAGGTATCAAATCAACGAAATTAATACACGATAAATGGAACAGGATTCGATTTGGATCAGTAAGGTTAAGCAAGGCAATAGAAGAGCCTTCTCCCAACTGGTAGATCGATATCGGAATTATGTATATACCATATGTATCCGTGTACTGAAAAGCCCGGAGGAAGCCGAAGAGGCCGCTCAGGACACCTTCATAAAAGTGTACAAGACCATTAACAGTTTCAAGGAAGACTCAAAATTCAGTACCTGGTTGTATTCCGTTGCTTTCAGAACGGCCATCGATCATTCTAGGAGAAAAAAGAAAACCACCCATTCGATAGATGACGAAGAAAGCCATCTACAAATCAGGGAAACATCGGCAACTCCTGTAAAATCTATGGAACAACAGAACCTGAAAGAGATTGTAGGTAAAGTGATAAAGAGCCTTCCCCCTGTAGATGCAAGTATCCTGACCCTGTTCTATCAGGGAGAAAAATCCGTAAAGGAGATAGCCGGGATACTGGATTTATCGGAAAGCAATGTTAAAGTGAAACTTTATCGTTTGCGTGAAACACTAAAAAACAAATTAACCCATTATCTTAGGGAAGAAGTAAAGGATTTGCTATGAAGCAGGTAGATGACAAACTTTGGTGGAAGTACATTGACAATACATGTACTCAAGAAGAAAGAAACCACATCGAACAATTGATGGCAGAGGAGCCTTCCGCTATGGAAGAATTCCTACTCCGTGATGCCTTACACCAAAACCTGAGCAAACAGGTATTGGAAGAACCTTCCTTCAATTTCACAGCCAAAGTAATGGATGCCCTCCCTGAACCCGATTACATTCTTTACAATGAACCCATCGTCAACCCACTGTATAGTCGAATATTCCTAGCAATCATCACCCTTTTACTTGTCAGTGTTGTCGTTTTGGCATTCAACCTTGACGATGGTAACGATACCGCAGGCCCCATAGCTTCCTATCTTCAGGAGGGACTAAGCCTTTTCAAGGGGTTTCTGCCAACCCTTCCTCCGGTTATTGCCCAAGCCATCATTATGACGATGATTTCCCTGGGTATGCTGACCGCAATGGATGCATTTTTCAAAAAGCGTTTCATGACGGCACGGAACCGATAAATATCCGACTTATATTCCCTTATTTTCCATTGGTAAGATTCCGTTACTACTTGTTTGATCATTTGATTAACTTTGGGCGTTAATTAAAATCTCCTATCAATGAATAAAGTAGTAGCCAATGCCCAAGAAGCCATCAAAGGCATAGAAGATAATATGACGCTGATGTTGGGCGGTTTCGGGCTTTGCGGCATCCCGGAAAACTGCATTGCCGCAATGGTCGATGCCAATATCACGGGGCTGACCTGCATCTCCAACAATGCCGGAGTCGATGATTTCGGATTGGGTCTTTTATTGCAGAAACGCCAAATCAAAAAAATGATTTCGTCCTATGTAGGCGAAAACGATGAATTCGAACGGCAGATGCTTAGCGGAGAACTGGAAGTCGATCTGATTCCGCAAGGTTCTCTGGCGGAAAGATGCCGTGCCGGTGGTGCAGGTATTCCTGCCTTTTTCACTCCTGCCGGTTTCGGTACCGAAGTGGCCGCCGAAAAGGAAGTCAGATATTTCAATGGCAAGCCACATATCCTTGAAACCGCATTGACTGCGGATTTTGCCATCGTCAAAGCCTGGAAAGGCGATCCGATGGGTAACCTGATCTACAAAGGTACAGCCCGTAATTTCAATCCGATGATGGCCATGGCCGGCAAGATAACGATTGCCGAAGTGGAGGAATTAGTTGCTCCGGGCGAATTAGACCCGAATCAGGTACATACGCCGGGGATTTTCATCCAAAGGATATTCCAAGGAGCGAAATACGAAAAAAGGATCGAGCAGCGAACCGTTAGGCAAAAAAATTAATTCACGACTGCCCTGCGTGGGTACAAACCATATAATATGTTAGACAAGAAAGGAATTGCGAAAAGAATCGCACAGGAACTCCGGGACGGTTGGTACGTGAATTTAGGTATCGGCATCCCTACACTTATCGCCAATTATATTCCCCAAGGAATCAATGTGGAATTCCAATCAGAAAACGGTATTCTAGGCATGGGGCCTTTTCCTTTTGAAGGAGAAGAAGATGCCGATTTGATTAATGCCGGAAAACAGACCATTACCGCTATGTCGGGAGCCTGTATTTTTGATTCGGCCACCAGTTTCGCCATGATACGTGGGCAACATATCCAACTGACCGTTTTGGGGGCGATGGAAGTCTCCGACAATGGAGACATTGCCAATTGGAAAATTCCCGGCAGGATGGTAAAGGGAATGGGTGGAGCGATGGATTTGGTGGCTTCGGCCGATAATATCATCGTTGCCATGATGCATACCAATAAAAAAGGAAAATCAAAACTGCTCAGACAATGTACCTTGCCATTAACCGGTGTGCAATGTGTCAAAAAGATAGTAACGAATTTGGCCGTCCTTGATATCGTAGAGGGTGGATTCAAATTATTGGAGCGGGCTCCGGGTGTCAGCATCGAAGAAATCAAAGCGGCAACAGAAGGTCGTTTAATCATAGAAGGGGAGATTCCCGAAATGGTTATTGCCTAATTTCAAATACGAAAACATAAATACGTCGTCGGAAAAAATCCGACGGCGTATTTTATTATACCTTATGAATAAAATCAACTGGAACCGTAATATTATTTCTAAGGAAAAATTTTCTATCGGAGTGGAAAACAGAGCCTTCCGTTATGGGGATTCCCTGTTTGAAACCCTTCGGGTTTTCGACGGGAGAATGCCTTTCATTTCTCTTCATTTCAATCGACTCTCGGAGGGTTTGAAATTATTAAACTATGACGTTCCTTATTTTTTCGACTTGGATTTTTTCCAACATGAAATAGAAAAACTAACTCAAAAAAAGGGGCAGCACAGCATCCGATTCATGATCTACCGAAAAGACGGTGGGTTATATTCACCGAAGGAAAACGGATTTGATTTTCTGATTTCCAACAGCCCTTTAAAAAATAATAAATTCGAAATTCCTAAAAAAGGATTGCGTGTAGGTATTTTAAAAAACAAAATCCTATCCCATCATTATTTTTCCCATTTAAAAACAGGGAACAGCCTACCCTACATTTTGGCTGGACAGGAAAAGCAAAAAAACAATTGGGCCGATTGTTTAATCTTAAATTCAACAGGAAACATTACGGAAGCCATTAGTTCAAATGTTTTTTTCATTCAAAAAAACAGCATCCTTACACCACCCATTTCAAGCGGATGTATATCGGGAACGACCCGGAAAACAATTTTAGAACAACTGGATTTACCCATCGAAGAAAAAGAAATTCCACCCGAGGAATTAAAAAATGTAAAAGGCATTTTACTTTCGAATTCCATCCAAGGAATCAGGTGGATTTCATCATGTGAAGCCAATTTTTTCACTTTCCCTGAAATAGGCGAAAGAATAATAAAAAAATTAAACGCAATGATTCAATAAGAATTATTTTTTCGTACTGATTTCATTTTGTTTTGCATCTATTTTTTCCAACATCTTCTCCTTAACCCCCGTCCATTTATCCAATCTTTTTTTCACCTCTGCTTTTTCTTCTTCAGTCTCCGCATTTTTCAATTCTTCGGAAATCGTTTTTATTTTCTCATCAATATCGGATAATTTTTCTTTCCGCTTCTCCAAAGATTCCGCTTCATCCGCCTTATCGAAAATCACATTTTCGGGTGCTTCCGCATCATCAATCGCTTTCTGCTCTGATTTTCTTACTTTTTTGGGAATGAACACAGTATCGCCTACCTGACGTTGATTCATGAAATTAGGTGAAACGATTTCAATGCCTGCTTCATGTAGGCAATCCAAAATCATGGCATTCAATTTGGATTCCGCAGAAATAATCGTTTTCACATCCTCCAATAAACCGAAGGTTTTATAAACGATTGAGAAATCACCCAAATCCGTAATCCGAACAAATCCGTCTTTCAATCCGGCACGTTCGGTGGCTTCAATCAATGCCTTTTCTATCAATACCCGATTCACATCATATCCTAATGAGCAGATACCCGAAATAAAAGTACCTGAAGTCCTAATTACCTTAACAGGATTAGTGGTTAGAAACAAGTTGGGGATGGTCGTCAAGTCCCGATTTTCCGTTTGTATTTCCGTATGGAACAATCCTCTTTCCGTCACACGGCCGAATAAATCCCCGGTACGGATAAAATCCCCGGGTTTGAAACTATTAATCGTCCGCAACATGATACCGGCCATCCCATTCCCCATGAATGTAGCAGAACTCAAAGCGAAAACCGCAGAAATCACAATTCCGATCAAACTGGAGATATTCCCTTTGGTAGATGGATCCATAGGCAGGGAAAGTAGTATCGCTATCGCACCTATGATGATGATCGAAAACAGAATAATGGAACGGACAATACCCCAATCCGCCTTACCTTTTGAAGATTTCTCTAAAATCCACTTTGTACCATAGTAAACGGCTATGGTGACAAGAATTGTAAAAAATGTGCCTTGGAAACTAAGGATCTTTGATAAGACGGAATTCATATTTTCAAGAAGTTTTCTTTATGACGGAATAAATATAAAATGTAACCCCATCATAAGAAAATGAAAACCCGTCCAACGGGAAATTGAGCGGGCGAAAGGCAATCCTAAAATCTAAAAAACAGGACTACTTTCCATGATTATTCTTTGTTGTCAGAACCCCTTTCGGATAGTTTATTCGTATCGGATTAAAGCCCCCTAAACCGTTATCCTCCATTAATGCAAACGTGAACAAATTCATTTGATTTTAACAAAAAAACATCCCGGATTTCATCATTGGAAATCCGGGATGCCTTGTTTCAATCTTCAGATAAAATCCGAAGTGGATTTTATTTGTTCTCCCTTACCGGAGATTCTACTTTCAATACTTTCAATTTGAAAATGAGAATGGAATGTGCAGGAATACTTACCCCTTCTTCTTCTATAGGCATTGGACCGTAAGCAAGTTTCGAAGGTATCAGGATAGTACCCTGGGCACCTTCATTGAAGGAAGTAATCGCATCATCCAGTCCCTGTATGACTCTTCTTTGTCCGACAATAAATTCAAACGGCTCCTTATCACTGGTTTCTTCGAATTTTTCCCCACCCACAAGGTATCCCTTATACTGAACGGTCACCTTGTCTCCCGGTTTGGGATAAACGCCCTTACCTTTTTTCGTTACTTGATAACTAACGCCCAGCCGAGTACGTTTTGCCATAATTTTATTGTCCATGCAATATTCATGAATGGCTTTCTTATCCGCATCGAATTGATCTTTTATTTTTTGATGATAGCGTTCCCTTTCCCTATCTTCCAATTCAGCCATGTATCCATCATATTCCTTTTCAGAAAGAATCTGTCGGATGTCCAATTCGAACATGACAGGTGTGTCCGGGGGAACCAATTTACCAGCCCCCACTTTGTTGTAAGCCCATTCGGGAGCAAGAAATAATTTGACCTTGCTACCAACGGGAAATAAAACAATTCCCTTGTCCCATCCTTTAATGACTTGACGGTGTCCCAATTGGAAAACAAAAGGTTCTTCTTCCGTTTTATCGAACAATGTCCCATCCAATCTCTTTCCTTCAAAATCGATGACGACATAATCTCCGTTCTTCGGTTTCGTTCCATCACCTTTTTCTTCAATCAGATAATACATCCCCTCTTCGGCCTTCTCGGCTTTGGGATAGTTTTCCTTGACGAATTTTTCCAATTCATCTCCTTTGAATTCATATAAATGTGAAGGATCGCTGGTGGCCTGAGCTATGAATATGATACCTAGTATTAGGATCAATAATGCACGTTTCATTTCTTCTGAGTTTTGAAAATATGACTGGTTATAAAACAGTTTTTGTTGACCATCGTATTTTAACATATGATGAACACATGTATTATGATCTAAGATAATGCCAATCTCATAGATAGATTGTGGATTAACTTTCTTTAATTTGCTTTCACATTAATTTAATACAAAACAGGGATGATTCCTGAAAAAGTTATTGAAGCAGCAGCAGAATCCATTGGCACCCAGAATGAACAGGGTTATGATCGTCTGATTAATGATTTCAAGAGTAAACAGCCCATTGTTCTGGCTTATCTGTTCTCGGACAACCTGAAACTGCTAACCGATCCGGAACGCAATCTCCTACTCTATATCGCATTGGTCATACGAAAATCGTACCTTAAGGTTAATGACGGGCAAGAACCCCCTCCCATAACAGAAGACGAGATCAGCGATGCCGAAGAAAAGAACTGGATGAAATTGGATGAAAACCCCAAAACTCCTTTCAGGCAGAAACTGGATGTATATTTCAAACAGACGCCCCAGGAAGAATTATTGGCATTCGTAGAAGATTTACTGACTGATGAAGAAGAAGATATTGTCTCCAAACCGGCAAGGGAATATATTTTCATTACAGCTAAAACCATTATAGATATTTGGTGTTGATTTGATATCTACATTTAGATCTACTCAGAGTATGTTTAAAATTTGGTCTTTATGTCGAGAAACATCAATTTATTGCTTAATCAAGGCGGAAAATCGGGATGATAGCAGGGCTATCAAGCCTGATTTTTTAACGAAGAGTAAGCAATAAAGTGAGTTTCGCAGACCAATTATTAAAATTTAAACAGACTCTCAATGAACATTATTACAAAAAACATGTATCGATTACTCTTTTTTTTCTTTTTTCCGATTGTATTCCTTTCATGTTCTAAAAAATATGTAAATCCCACAGGTAAGTATGAAAGCAGGGTCTCCCCTACCGCTCCGGATTATACCCAAATGAAATATTGGGCCGCTCATCCTGACAAAAAAGATATGGCCGATCGAATCCCCGGCAATCAATTCCCGGACAATCAATCGACAAGCGAAATCGATGTCTTTTTCCTATACCCGACTGTTTATGTCGGGGAGAGAAAACAGGATAATTGGAACGCCCCCGTAGATGACCCCGAATTCAATGCAGAGGTGGACAAGACGACCATCCTGAACCAAGCCAGTATTTTCAACGGGGCAGGGAGGGTTTTTTCACCGAGATATAGGCAGGCACATCTACATGCATATTACACCTCGGATAAAGAAGCTCATAAAAAAGCCTTCGCATTGGCTTATTCCGATGTTAAGGCTGCTTTTGAATACTATTTGGAACATCACAACAACGGCCGCCCCATCATCATCGCATCCCACAGCCAGGGAACAACCCATGCCGGGCCACTCATGCGGGAGTTTTTCGATGGCAAACCTTTGCAGGAAAAATTGGTGGCCGCCTATGTTGTAGGCATAGAGGTGCCGAGAGATTATTTCAATTCCATCCAAGCTTGTGAGACACCCATACAAACCGGTTGTTTCTGTTCATGGAGGACATGGGAAAAAGGCTATCTCCCTCCCAACCATGATCCCAATAATAATTATGTCGTGACCAACCCCCTGACTTGGAAAACCGATACGGAATATGCTCCTAAGGAATTGAACAAAGGCTCCGTCCTTTATAAATTCGATAAAATAAAACCCGCCCTATCCGATGCACAGGTTCATCAAGGCGTTTTATGGGTCACCAAACCCAAATTTTTCGGAAGTGCCTTTATCAAAATGAAAAACTACCATATTGCGGACTATAATTTGTATTATGTGAATGTGAGGGATAATGCGATACTGAGGTCGAAGGAATATCTCAAGAAAATGAATAGATGAAAATCATTATCATCAATGGGCCCAATCTGAATCTTTTGGGAAAAAGAGAACCCGGGATCTACGGAACACAAGGATTCGATTCCTTTTTTACGCTATTATCCGAAAAATATCCTTCAATAGAATTGGAGTATTTCCAAAGTAATCATGAAGGGCAATTAATCGATAAGATACACGAAACGGGGTTTTCTTATGATGGGATCATTTTCAATGCCGGAGCCTATACACATACTTCCATTGCTTTAGCCGATGCTATAGCCGCTATTCCATCACCCGTTATAGAAGTACATATTTCAAATGTACATGCCCGTGAAAAATTCAGGCGTCATTCCCATATGGCTGCCTATTGTCAAGGAGTCATAACAGGGTTCGGTTTGCAGGGATATGAAATGGCTATCCGATTCCTCATCGAAAAAGGATGATGAAACCTATTACATTCTTACCTTTGGGAAAAAGAAATTAATTGAGGGTCATTGCACATACCGTTTCCTATCTTTTCCATCCGTTATTCGTGATGACCTATATGGCCGTACTCATTTCATTGATCAATCCATATTTGTTCGGCGTCAAGGATTTGAAAGGAAACGCGATTTTCATCCTACAGGTATTTTTCTCTACCTTGTTACTTCCCTTGGTCAGTGTCCTAATGATGAAATTACTCGGATTCATTTCTTCATTGGAAATGGAGGACAAGAAAGAACGCATAGGCCCTTTGATGGTTTCCATCAGCCTTTATTCCTGGATGAGTTATAATTTTTACAACAGTTCTTCCATTCCCAATGCATTCACCATTTTCATGGTAGGCTCTACCTTGGCAATGTGTTTGGCATTTTTCATCAATGTATTTTCAAAAATCAGCCTACACGCCTTAGGCATGGGAGGTCTCTTGGGCATGATTGTCATTACTATGATGTATTTCAGTTACGGCACTTTCCAGATAGGCAGCATCAATATCAGCATGAATTTCCTATTAATGGCCGTTATATTGCTTTGTGGCTTGGTGGGTACTTCACGGCTACTCCTTGAAGCTCATCAGCCCATGGATTTATATGGAGGTTTTTTTATCGGATTCGGAACACAGTTCCTTGCATTAAGCATTCTTACTTAACGTGAATTACCATGAAAGAAAGGATAATCATTTCCGGGGCCGGATTGGTCGGTTCATTATGGGCCGTATTTTTGGCAAAAAGAGGATACAAGGTAGATGTTTATGAACGGAGACCCGACATGAGGACTTTGGCGGGAGATGGCGGACGCTCTATCAATCTGGCTATGAGTACCAGGGGATGGAAAGCATTGGAAAAAGCAGGCATCAAAGAAGAAATAATGGCGGATGCCATTGCGATGAAAGGGCGGATGATGCATAGCCTTGACGGAAGACTTACTTTCCAAGCCTATGGCGAGGAAAGGCAAGCCATTTATTCCGTTTCCCGTGCGGGGCTGAATCGGAAACTGATGGACATTGCCGAGCAATTTGACAATGTCGATTTCCATTTCGATTTTCCTTGTACCGGCTACGACACAAGGAAAGGTGAAATTCATTTCCAACATTCAAAGACAGGAGAAAAAAAATCATTGGCGGCTTCTTATATATTCGGTGCGGATGGAGCGTTTTCCGCTTTGAGAGGCTCTTTACAGAAAACTCCACGATTCAATTATTCCCAATATTATCTGGAACATGGCTACAAGGAATTAACCATCCCTGCTACGGCCAGTGGTGAATTTGCCATGGATAAGGATTCATTACATATTTGGCCCCGGGGTCATTTCATGTTAATAGCCCTTCCCAATCCGGACAAGAGTTTTACCTGTACACTATTCCTTCCTTTTGAAGGAACGGAGTCTTTCGGCAATTTACAAAGCGACATCCAAATCATGGATTTTTTCCAAAACCATTTTGCAGATGCCATTGGAATGATGCCCACGCTCCTTGAAGATTTCAAAAATAATCCTACATCATCACTGGTCACCATCAAATGCAATCCTTGGACATGGGAAAATAAGGTATTGCTGATCGGAGATGCCTCCCATGCTATTGTTCCCTTTTATGGGCAGGGAATGAATTCAGGTTTTGAAGATTGTACGCTTCTGGATGAATTGGCCGACAGGCATCAGGAAAACTGGGAGAAGGTCATTCTCGAATTCAATCAGACCAGAATTAAGGATGCCAATGCCATTTCCGATTTGGCTATCAGGAATTTCAGAGAAATGAGAGACCTCGTCGGAGATCCGATGTTCTTATTGAGGAAAAAGATAGCTGCTTGGCTGCATGAAAAATATCCGAATGATTTCCTTCCATTATACTCAATGGTGACATTCAGTCACGTTCCCTATTCTACGGCTCTTAATGAAGGAAAAGCACAGGATCTGTTATTTGAGGAAATCCTTGCTTTGGAAAATATCCAAGAAGACTGGAAATCCGATCAGGTAATTCGTATTTTCGAAAAATGGTTGGAAGATAAACCTACAAAAACCACCTTCTGATATGGAGAGAAAAAAAAACTACATTATTAAATTGCTGGATTATTTCCAGTGTATCATCGAATGGATTGTAGTTAAAAAGTCTTTGGTTCATTCCCTTCAGATAAAAAATTCGGAAATCCGTTCAGGGAATATCAAATCCACTATTATCCGCAATCTGAAAATCTCAAAAACAGATTTAAGCTGTAGCCGATGGAATGATGTCAATCTCAGTTATGCAGATATGAAAAACTGCAATATCGAAGGATTGAGAATCAATGGTTATCTTATCAGTGAACTGATAAAGGAACAGAAGACTAAGATTTCATCGAGCGGTAAGTAGCGATAATGGATTGGATTTCATTATCTTCTCCCAAATCAGGACACAAATCCAAAAAGGAGGAATGCATGTTATAATTTTCCTCAATCGCCCCTTGAAAAATGGATATGCCTTCATTCTTATTTCCCGTTCTGAAACAATAGGCTGCCTGGCAATATAAAAGTTCCGTACCATATGTATTAAGGAAGGCACTGTTCAGGTTTTCCAATGCTTCTTCATATCGGTCCTCATCCATAAGGAAAGTAATGAGTCTCACCCAATATTCACTCATTTCCGGAGCGAGTTCGATAGCACGGTTGAAAGACTCCGTCGCTTTTTCCATATCGCCGACCTTATAATAGGCTTCGCCCAATGCCGCTGCAAATTCTTCCCTTCTTTCATCTAGTTCACAAGCTTTTCTAAATGCGGCAAGAGCAGGAATGCCATGCCCGTCTTCCATATGGCAAAGTCCCATACCATAATATCCCTCAGCATTTTTAGGAGCAATAAGCGTAGCTTCCTTAAATGCCACGAGTGCTTTTTCCGTATCCTTCATCCGATACATCGTAGTTCCCATTCCCACATAGATTTCTCCATCCGCAGGACAATATTCCAAGGCATCATCATAACAGGATAATGCCCTGTCGAACTCACCCATTTTAACAAAGACTTCTGCACAATCCAAATAGGCCTGTTGGAAATATTTATCTATATAAAATGAGTATTCAAAAGCATCGGCAGCATTTTCATAATCCTTATTATACCAATAGGAATGTCCCAGATTATACCAGGCGACGGAAGAATAAGGCCTTTCGTCCAAGTATTCCTGAAGGAAGGATATATGATCTGCATGGCGTTGGGAGAATTCGGCACAAAGCCCAAGTCTTTCAATGATTTCCTCATTGTCCCAATCCGCCCGTATGGCATTACAAAGTGAATCGAACATGTCTGAATGTCTGTCTAAGTTCTCGTAAATAGTGGCATAGCATAAGTGGATGTTGCATTCATCCGTAGTTGTCAACCCACCAAGGCTCACACCTTCGAGGGTTTCGGATGCCTGATCGTACCGTTCCATTTCAATCAGAATCCGTGCTTTGAGGAGTTTACTTTCCACATCCATTGGATCCAAGGCTATCGCCCGATCCAACTCATATAATGCGGAAGGATATTTTTTTCGTATATATAGGAATTGTGCTTTGAGATAAACCATTGAAGAAGAAAACGGATACAACTGCATCCCCCATTCTATGACTTCGTAAGCCATGGATTCATTTTTCTGTTTCCAGAAGTATTCAGCCAAGTCTTCCAGAACCGTTTCCTCATAAAAACCTACCGTTCCCTTTTGTGACATGGACAAAAACTGATCAGCTAAGGTTTTTAAATATTTATCCTGTTTATTCCTATCTTCTTTCATTTCAATTCAATTTGCTTAATCCAGATATACAATCGTAATGAATTTCCAATCACACTAATGTATAAACGATTGCAAAACCCAAGCCACAAATAACATAAAACACTAATAATTAATGTTTTATTTGAAATTCAAATGAGTTTTTTTTTGAATAATTTAAAATCCGAGATATAAACCATTCATTTGCACAGGGCTATGCATTTTAAGAATCCCCTATTAAAAAAATAGTCAGACACTATTAACCCCACCTTAACAAAGGTATAAATTTTGTGACATTAATTTCAGCAAAAAACACATATTATTTACACTGATTCAAATCATTCATATGTATTGATCACATACATGGGCCGGTTGAGAACAAAATCGGAAAGAAAAAATGGTGGAAGGACGATGAATTAATCCTCTCTAATGACGGAATGAACTCCGTCCATTGCCTTGAGTGATTTCATAGTCAGATGAAGCTGATCCTTGTTCTTGACTACAACTTTTATCCTTCCTTGGAAAAAGCCCTGGTTTCCATCCATTGAGATGGAACGCATGTCCAGTTTCAGATCATTGGTGATGAAGCCCGTGATTTTCTGGGCAACTCCCCGGCCATCGATGCCGGTGATGAGAAGTGTTGTCACAAAATCCGAGTTATCAGAATCGACCCACTCGGCCTTCATCACCCGGTAAGCATAATTGGCCATTAGATGTTCGGCGTTAGGACAAGTATTCCTATGTATTTTGGCTTCCCCCATAGCCGTAACATAAGCAAAGACAGGATCACCCAAAACCGGATTACAACAGGTAGCTAATGAATGTTTGAATTGGTTGGCCGGTTGGTTATCGATCAAGAGTAGGGCTTTCCCCTTAAATACCTTCCGATTTTTAGTCGAAGGTTTGCTTTCCTTGGATTTCGTCTCCTGTGTTTTGGGTTCCTCAATTAAAATCAGGCGGGCGCCTTCCACTCGGAACCTTTTCAATTCCTGTTGGATATTGATTTCTTCCTTGAAAATGGCATAGTACAAATCCGGACGGGAAGTAAAATCGAAGTGCTGAACCAAAAGATCGGCATTCGTTTCGAAATCCGCTTTGATGTTTTTCATTTTCCGCATCAAGGTCTCCTTACCCATTTCACCTTTCTTCCTCCTTTCTTCTTTCATGGAGGAACGGATTTTGGCACGGGCCTTACCGGTAACTACATAGTTGAGCCACCCCTCTCTGGGTTTTTGGGATTTTTTCGTTTCAACAGAAACCTGATCCCCACTCTTCAACTTATGTCCCAAAGGCACTAATTGGTTATTCACCTTCACTGCTTTACAGTGGTATCCGACTTCCGAATGGATATGGAAGGCAAAATCCAACGCTGTTGCCCCTTCGGGCAGCACCTTCATATCTCCCTTTGGAGTGAAGACATATATTTCCTCATTGAAAAGATTCGTTTTGAAATCCTTGATGAATTCAACGGGATCATTCCCCGGATTATCCAGTATTTCCCTCACATTATCCAACCATACGGAAAAGACATCGAAATTACTTTGTTTGACGCCTTTATATTTCCAGTGGGCTGCAAAACCTTTTTCGGCAATTTCGTGCATACGCTCGCTCCTAATCTGTACCTCTACAAAACGTCCTTTCGGGCCGATGACTGTGGTGTGCAGGGACTCATAGCCATTTGCCTTTGGTGTAGTAACCCAGTCCTTCAATCTTTCGGGAATAGGTGTGTTCGCCTCAGTAACAATGGTATATACCTGCCAGCATATATTCTTTTCCAGCCCCATAGGCACATCTACAATAATCCGAATGGCAAACAAATCATAAATCTCCTCGAAAGCGACTCCCTTCGTTTTTAATTTGTTCCAAATGGAAGATATTGATTTCGGTCGGCCAAAGATTCTATAAGGAACACCGATAGCATCCAACTTATGTTCCAATGGTTTGACAAATTCATTGATGTATTGGTTCCTATCCTTTTTGGTTTGTTGAAGTTTTCGGGCAATCTCATGATATTCTTCGGGATTCAGGATTTTCATTGTCAGATCCTGAAATTCAGTTTTCATATTATATAAGCCTAGGCGATGGGCAAGCGGAGCATAAATATAATTGGTTTCGGAAGCAATTTTGAGCTGTTTATGAATCGGCATTGCCCCCAAAGTCCTCATATTGTGTAATCGATCCGCCATCTTAATCAAGACCACCCTTACATCCTTGGCCATTGTACTCAAGACCTTCTTGAAATTTTCGGCTTGGGGACTCAGGGTATCCAAATCTTTGAATTTGGTCAAACCATCTACAATCATGGCAATCTTTATCCCGAATTTCTCTTCTATATATTTAAGGGAAATATCAGTATCCTCTACCACATCATGAAGCAATGCACTAATGATGGCGGTCGGCCCCAGACCTATTTCCTCAACACATATACGAGCCACCTCAATCGGATGTAGTATATAAGGTTCGCCTGACTTACGCCTTTGTGTCTGATGGGCATCGACAGCCAATTCATATGCCTTTCTGATATTCTCTTGATCTTCAACATTAAGCTTGGTCTTCACCGTCCGTAATAATCGACGGTAAGCCCTTCGGATAAGTTTTCGCTCTTCTTCCGTATTGGGTGGTATTGATGATATCGGCCTCTCTTTCATTCTTGTGTTATTCTCCCTGATTGTTTCATTCTGTAAAAGTATCAAGCATAGAAATAGATGTTATCACGAAAAATTGATTATAGCCAACCGGTTCTTTTGAAAATATGCCTGCGTTATTCCTCTCAACCGTAGCTAGGGCTACGCTTTTCGACGAATGCCTTGCCTATTTCCAAAATCCCTCATTTGTCTTACATAAAAAACATTTCGGGATAACATCTAATGATTTCTATGCTTGATATGCTTTCGAAAGATACGAATTAAGCAGTCTAAAGAAAACCCTTCGGTAGAATTATATCAACGATATGGCTTAAAAATATGGGACTCTTACCACAAAAGGAATTTTTTAGCCTCTCTTGATGTTTATTTCAACAAAACGATTTATCTTTGCATCCGCTTAAGGCAAACGACCAATTGCGGGTATGATGGAATTGGTAGACATGCTAGACTTAGGATCTAGTGCT
>JAHDFN010000337.1 GCA_020628145.1 Saprospiraceae bacterium
GGTACGAGTTTCGATTGGAGGGCCACAGAGCAGATGTTCCAATATTGTATCGACAAAAAGGTAGATGTCGTCAGTTGCAGTTGGGGAAGCACCGATCCACGTTTCGATTTGAATTCCATTAAAAAGGATGCGATTTCGAAAGCGGCTCGTGACGGTCGTGATGGGAAAGGCTTGGTTATCTGTTATGCTGCGGGCAACGAAGGCTTGGATTATATCAATTTCTATGCGGCCCATCCGGATGTGATTGCTGTGGGGGCCTGTACGAGTCAGGATGAACATGCGACATATTCCAATCAGGGAATGGAACTGGATGTTGTGGCTCCCAGCAATGGAGATTGGCCGATTACTGCTGCCCGGGCATGGTGGGATGAAGGCGTAGGAAGTGAAATCGGTAATTTCAAATTCTGGCGGGATGGTCAGAATAGAAGCCCACAACACAAACATTTCGGAGGTACTTCCAGTGCTTGTCCCCTAGTAGCCGGCATATGAGCCTTGGATCTTTCCGCCAATCCTGATTTGACAGCCAAACAAGTCAAGGATTTGCTATGTAGAACTGCAGATAAGATTGGTAATCCTATGGAATATGATGGCAAGGGGCATTCCAAGAAATTCGGTTATGGAAGAGTCAATGCGGACAAGGCTGTTGCCGAAGCCATCAGGATGAAGGATGGAGGAGAAGTGGGAACTCCCGTTATGACGGTTGAGGAAATGATAAAAAAGGGTAGGGGGATCTTCCGGTTCAGTGTGGAAACACAGCTCCCCGAAGGGTATGGTGTTCAGATTGGTGCATTTGCCAAATATGGGAATGTCCTCATTCAAGTAGAAAAACTACAAAGAACATTCAAGTTTCCGATTATCGTATCCATCAATGAACTGAACGGAATAACCGTCTATAAAATAGTGGTGGGTGCTTTTCAGGAAAAAACAGATGCTACTGAATTGAAAAACCAGATGAAGGAAGCCGGTGTGCCCGGTTTTGTCAGGAATTTCAAAGATTTATTGGATTAGTATCTTCCTTTTTCTTGCTTCCGAAACGGTAGGCGATATCTCCTCCCCAAAGGAAAATGGCTCCTTGCCCTACAGGATCACCAATGGTCTTGGCATTGTATTCCCATCCGAGGGATAATTGTGGGGATAGGATGAATTTTTCCCTTAACCTGAATTTATAACCAATCTCCAAGGTTGGTTGTAGGATGAGTATATCCGTAGAAGAAAAAACATCATCATTAGTCCATAATATTTCATCTGTCCCCGAATTCCTCCAGTCTATTTTTGTATCCCATACGGCAACTTTTGCTCCCATATATAATCCTTCAAAAACACGGTTGATATAATATCTGTAACCAATGCCTCCACCATATCCCCCTCCTCGTTCATCTTCATGCTGACCCCATCCTTTTCTACGGGCTATGTTATATCCCAAGGAAAGATTAAGCCCATGTTTCAAATATTTTCCAATACCGAATTCGAATTTAATACTTGGAATATATCCGGTGGGATACATCTGATATTCGACACCCAACTCATAGGGTCTTTCCGACAGCCCTTTGTTTTCCTGTGCTATCGAATAATTGAAAATCAAACATGAAATAAGTAGTACGATGTATTTAATCATTTACAATTCCATATTTAGGAAGAAGGAATCGGTTGTAACTTCCGGAGGGTTTTTCATTATAGGTTTGGATTGCGAACTTAGCAAACTTTAACGATTCATTTAAAATATCACATCAATATTGTGGTTATTATTGCATAAAAAAGGACATAATGATAAGAAAAGTGTTGCATCTTATGATTTTTTGCTTCTTGGTTATTCTCTCGGCAGATGCCCAGCCTCCCGAAAGCGGTAGTGAATACCTCAAACAATATGAGCGAAGGATCAGAAAGGAGATGCTGAATGACGTTTATATTCCTAAAGATCTAACTGATACTTTTAAGGAGTTGACTAGGCTGACAGACAAGGAAGCAAGGATGAAATTCATGAATCAGGAAGAAGATGTGGTTGTGAAAAAACTATATTTTTCATTGGGCCGTTGGATTATCCACAATTGGGGTTTTTATGGTGGTTCCAGGTTATCCCATTTCCTGAAAACTAAACTGGGGGTTTCCCATCCGGAAGATCAGGCTGTTTTCATTATCAGAACTTATCATAGAAGTTTGAATAAAAACGAATTGGGAGTGAAGGAACTCGTTAGGGAATTACAGGCACACCGTACTAAGGAAAGGGTTAAAAACAAAACGATAATTAAAACTGAAAAGCGAAAAAGAGAAGAATAATTACCTTTTTTGATGTTAGTTTTAGATCCCCTTGTTGAAATGTCAACCAGGGGATTTTTATTTTTCGAAACTTAATAAATCAAAAATGAATGCTTGAGTTAGGCCGCCCTTTCTTGCTGCTAAAACCCCAAACTTTATATCATCTATCCCCTTGGTACTGTGTGCATCGGGATTAATAGATATTTTGACGCCTTTTTCCATTGCATACGGAATCCATTCATAATCCAAATCCAAGCGGACGGGATTTGCATTCAACTCCAATGCTA
>JAHDFN010000085.1:0-247 GCA_020628145.1 Saprospiraceae bacterium
GGATGAAAAAGGCGATAATCAGCCCTCTCCTCTTATTCTTTTTTTCTGTGCCTTCTTCTTCTTGAAGATTATTCGTCATCATAATCCTTACAGTTTACATCCCTAATTTAAGGGTTTCAACCCAATAATGTAACTATTTATTGTAAAACCCTATAAAAGATTGCTTAAACAGTCTTAACCATATGTTAAACAGGGGCTTATTCTTATTTTACTAAAAGATGCCGTTTGTTTTTGAAAGGTTGTATTC
>JAHDFN010000085.1:257-16010 GCA_020628145.1 Saprospiraceae bacterium
CAAATATCAAGAAAACGACTTCGTATTTCGGGTGTCGGAATCATGCATTCTTCCTTCTTCCCAAAAAAACGATAACGGTTGATTCCGATGGAACTATAGCCCCAATCCCGTATGGGTCGAGGAATGAAAAGCAAAAAACCGAAAATCTTTAACCACCCCATATATCTCAATGTTTTCAAGGCTCCGGTAGAGCGGGTGTAAGCCACATTGTTTTCTATGAAGATCAAGGATTCCAAATCATCCTTGGGCAGGCCCAAATCTTCTAAGATGGATTGCCCCAAATCAGACTGAAGGGAAGCAAAGGTGATACGACCTTCCTTGTCATGGCGGATAATGAATTGAACAGAGCTATCACAAAAATTACATACTCCATCAAAAAGCAATAGCGGCCTTTCAGGATCTACCAGACCTTTTCGTACTTGTCGTTCAGCATCCATTTGCTCCATCTTTTATTATAAGTGTGGATTTTTTTCGTGGGCAGCTCTTGTGCATCTACCAGTGGATAGCCTTTGTTGGCCCATTCGAAAATACTTCCATAAAGGTTTTTGACATCCTTAAAACCTGCTTGTTGTAGTTTTTCTCCTATTTTTTCGCTGCGGTAACCAATTGAACAATAGACTACGATTTTCTTATCCTTCGCTACATCATCCAAAATTGAAATATCAAAGTCATCATAACCGATATGCCTCGCTCCTTCAATATGGCTAGTCATGAATTCCTCTTTTTCCCGGGCATCCAAAATTAAGATGCTATCCGTACCCGTAGCTAAATCTTCTACACTTTGTGTAGGAACGGAAAGGCTGAGCCAGCGACTCACAGCCTTATCAAATGCTTCATTTTCACAACTTGCCCGATCCGCTGCCACCTGTGCTTGGCAGGAGAATATCGACATTATACCGAACAACCATGTTATGACTTTAAATCTCATATGAATGTGAATTCTTCAACAACCTT
The DNA here is from genome assembly GCA_020628145.1 of Saprospiraceae bacterium. GTDB lineage: Bacteria > Bacteroidota > Bacteroidia > Chitinophagales > Saprospiraceae > JAHDCE01. Next base: position 1,212 of record JAHDFN010000085.1, read on the forward strand.
TCCAAACTCTTTGATTCCGGTGATTTTTATCGTTTCGTCCCAAATCCTTTTCGCATTCTTATCGTCCATTGCCAATCTGGCCGGGATAGTTTCCCTTTGTTTGTCAAAATATTTGCCTGTGATGTTTTTCACATTTTCAGAGCTTGCCAGATATATGGATGTTTCTGCTCCCTTTTCGGGAGTTATCATGAATGTCCGCCCCAAAGGCATCATGATTTTACTGAGATACCAACTCGCACTGCTACCGAAGTTAGTGCTAACCACTCCCGGGTGGAGGCAATTGACGGTTATTTTTTCTTTTTTCAATTTTTCAGCCAAGATCCGAGTGAAATAGATATTATACAATTTAGATTCACAATACACCTTCAACTGTTTATAATTCCTTTCGTTCTGCAAATTTTCAAAATCGACTTTCTTAACGGATTTATGCCCCATAGAAGCTACATTTACAATCCGTTTGCTTTCTCCTTTCCTCAACAAATCCAACAGGTAATGTGCCGTCAGGAAATATCCGACATGATTCAATGCAAATGTCAATTCCAATCCATCCAGGGAAAGTTGACGACTACCGAAAACAGCACCTGCATTATTAATTAAAACATCTATACTTTCCAATTGTTCCCTCATCGAGGTTCCAAATGCCTGGATAGATCCCATTGAAGACAAATCACATAGCATTAGGTGGATATTGGTATTCTTAGTCGCCGTAATAATATCCCTCCGTGCATTTTCCCCTCGCCTCCGATTCCGACAAACCATATAAATGGTTGCCCCACGAGCTGCAAGAGCAGTAGCAGTTGCCTTACCGATACCTGAGTTGGCTCCGGTTACCACAACGGTTTTCCCTTTCATGTAGTACGTTTTTTATTTGGGCATAAGTATTTAATGCCCAAAATGTCATTAAATATACGGAAGAATTCCCTATCTAAAAAAATCACCTATCCTGTCCTAAATTATATAATAGATTTTTGAGCTTTTATTTCTCCGAAAAAAGAGTGTTTATTATATTTGAGCAGTAACACACCTAACACAAATACGGACAAATGCAAAGGATACCATCGGTATATGTCGGCCCTAGTCCACTACACGGGAGGGGCGTTTTTACTTCCGGAGACATAGCAAAAGGAACCCTAATCGAAATATGCCCTGTAATTGTCATTCCGGAAAAAGATGTGGAGCGTATTCATTCAACTGCTCTCCATGACTATTATTATTTTTGGGGCGAAGATGAGAAACAAGGAGCCATCGTTCTTGGTTTTGGTTCTATTTATAATCACTCTCCTACTCCCAATGCCGAGGTAATTCCTTATTACAATGACTTCCAGTTTTCATTCTACGCTTTGAAGGACATTCAGGCAGGAGAGGAAATTACTGTTAACTATAATGGTGATGACAATGGCAACAACCTCATTTGGTTTGAAGACAATGGGAAGTGATTATACTAGGGAAACCACCCCGAAACGGGAATCAAAACGGCTTCATGATTGTTGTGTCTTCCAATGAAGATATTTGAATTATCCAAGATGGGACAATTCCACATCAATAACAACGAAGATGCCATAGCCATACAAGAAATCGGAAACCAACAATTACTCGTTGCAGTCATGGATGGTTGTTCCATGGGAAAAGAGAGTCATTTTGCTTCCACAATGACCGCTAAGGTTTTAAGAAAAACGGCCAAGGAGTTCGATTACAAGACATTTATTGATAAAAAAGAAAAGTCATCTGATTTCCTTTTGAAAGAAGTTTTGAAAATCCTATTCATAGAATTAAGGGATATTAAAAACAGGTGGGTGTTAGAGACGGATGAACTATTAAACACATTAATACTCGGCATTCTGAATACCGGCAAAAGAAGTATTTCAACAATAACCATAGGGGATGGATTAATTGTTTGTAACGGGCAACATTTCGAATATGAACAAGATGACAAACCGGATTATCTAGGATATCATCTTCATGAAGATTTTGATGATTGGTTCAATTCACAAAGCCAACACCTAAATTTAAATGGCATACAGGATATAAGTATCTGTACCGACGGTATTTTTTCTTTTAGGAACTTCGATAATGGGATTTATGAAAAAACAACCGAATCGGATTTGGTAAATTTTCTAACCATCAATACGGAATGGAGCAACCAGGAAAATATGTTGAATCGAAAATTAATCGGAATTGAAAAAGAATACGGTCTTAGACCTAGCGACGACCTGTCCATCATACGTGTGATTTCTGAATAAAAATTAAATCGTATTTTCACCCTTGAAATTCTTAAAGACCATCCATGACCTTAGAGGAATTCAAAGAAATCAGACCGACCATCCCCAGGCTTCCGGGCGTATATCGCTTTCTGGACGAACACGATACTGTTTTATATGTAGGAAAAGCAAAAGTGCTAAGAACCAGGGTTTCCAATTATTTTTCCAAGCATGGAGACGGACGGGCCAAAGTAAAAACGCTTGTCAAAAATTCCAGTCGCATAGAATTCACTATTGTGGAAACAGAGCAGGATGCATTACTTCTCGAATGCACATTGATAAAAAAATACCAACCCCGATATAATGTAATGCTGAAGGACGGAAAATCCTACAGTTACATTTGCATAAAAAAAGAACGATTCCCCAGGGTATTCCTTACTCGGAAAATCACCAAAGACGGCTCTACTTATTTCGGCCCATACACTTCAAAATGGAGAATAGAAATCATTGCGGATTTAATTCGTAAATTATTTAAAATACGAACGTGTAATTTTAATTTATCCCAAGAAAATATTTCCAAAGGAAAATTCAAGGTATGTCTCGAATATCATATTAAAAACTGTGAAGGCCCTTGTTCGAATTTGGAAACCGAAGAACATTACAACGAAAAAATCCAACAAATAAAAAACATACTCCGGGGAAATTTCAAGGCTGTAAAAAAACATCTCCATAAAAAAATGGAAATATTTGCTGAAAATCTTGAATTTGAAAGAGCTCAGGAAACCAAGGACAAACTCAAAGCGTTTGAGGATTACCAGGGGAAATCAACCGTCGTCAGTACCACCATCAGGGATGTCGATGTTTTTTCGATTACACAGGATGAAAAAACAGCTTATGTCAATTATTTAAAAATCGTAAACGGAGCTATCATCAATATTTTCACCCAGGAAATACTATTAAATCTGGACGACGAAAAAAACGAAGATTTATTATCATTAGTCATCCCGGAATTAAGAACGAAATTCAACTCCATTGCACCGGAAATCATTTGTGCCTATGAAGTACCATTGCTGGAAAAAGACACTATAATAACGATTCCCAAAATAGGTGACAAGAAAAAATTATTGGATTTATCCACCAAAAACGTCCTTTATTATAAAAACCAAAAACTAAAGGAAACCGCCAGCAAAATAAGGAAGCAGACTTCTGCTGAACGTATATTAACCACACTCAGGGATGATTTACAAATGGACAGCATCCCCCTACATATCGAATGTTTTGACAACTCCAATCTCCAGGGCAGTAATCCTGTAGCAAGCTGTGTTGTTTTTAAAAATTCCAAGCCTTCAAAAAAGGAATATCGCCACTACAATATCAAAACCGTAGAAGGCCCCAACGATTTTGCCTCAATGGAAGAAATCGTTTACAGAAGATATTCCCGATTATTACGGGAAGGAAAATCGCTACCGCAATTAATTATCATCGACGGCGGGAAAGGACAATTATCTTCGGCCATGAAAAGCATACGGGCATTGAATATAGGAAAAAACGTAACCGTTGTAGGCATTGCAAAAAAACTGGAAGAGATTTTTTTCCCAGGAGATTCGGTCCCTTTACACATCAATAAAAAATCCGAATCACTCAAATTAATTCAGCAAGCAAGAAATGAAGCCCACCGTTTTGCCATTAATTTCCATCGGGATAAACGCTCAAAGGAATTAATCCACACCAGCCTTGTTGAAATCCCCGGAGTAGGGAAAAAAACAGCAAAAAAATTATTAATTCATTTCAAGTCCGTCCAAAAAATAAAAGAAGCCAGTATTGAAGAAATCGCAGATGTAATCGGTACGGCCTTAGCCAATAAAGTCGCCAAGGGATTGAACATGATCAAAAAATAAAAAACCGGAAGGAAATTCTTCCGGTTTTTTATTCCTGAATTGATTTGGATGAAAATCAATATTTATTACGCAATTTAAAGTCCTCTTTTTTCTTCTGCATTCTTTCCTTGAATGCTGTTTTTTTAGCCCTCATCCTTTCCCGGAATTCTTCCCGCTCGATAATCATCTCCCTCTTGAAATTGTGATATTCAACAGACATTACCGTTTTGAAATTATCAATATCGTTTTGGGATTTCCCCTCAAATAAATGAGCATTTCTTTCTTTCCACTTTTTCTTCCTCTCTTCCTTACCCATCTGTTTCTTTCGTCCACCATGACCACCTCTTCCTCCATGGCCACCCTTACCTCGTTTCACTCGTTTCTTCACGATATTATCGATCCAGGCATCATCACCATCATCACTATCATCATCATCCCAATCCTCATCCCAGTCGCCATCTTCATTCGATTTTGCTTCTTCCTCTATCATATTTCTCACTTCCTCATTTTCCTGCTTTTGTTCATCCAACATTTTTTTAATTCGATCAAACAAAGCTCCTTCGGCAGTTTCCTCATCCGGGTCTGCCTCATTTTCTTTCTGTGCTTCATCCACCGTTTCCTTGATGGTCTGGATTACTTTTTCCTCATCATCTTCGGGTCTGATTTTGGTTTTGGCCTTTTCGATTTTATCCTTTAATTTATCAAATAAGGATTCCGGAGCGGTTTTCTCATCATCATTTTCACGGTTTGCTTTTTTTGCCCTATCAATCAAATTCTTGAGCAACATCGCACCCGCACCTCCTATGAGTGTTTTCGGATCGAATGCCCCACCGTATCGGGTAGGATCCTGATTATTATCAGCCATCGTTTTATGTTTTTAATTAATATTAATTCCTATTCGGAAGATGAAAATAAAAAAGTCATCCTATAATACGCATCCAAATTGCAAAACTTAACAAATTAACATCAATCCTCATATACCTCTATCGGCGGACAAGTACATATCAGGTTGCGGTCGCCGTGGGCATTATCCACACGGGCCACAGAAGCCCAGAATTTACGCCCTTCCTTAAGGTAGGATAAAGGATAAGCCGCCTTACTTCTCGGATACGGAAATGTCCATACATCATCCGTAATTTCGGACAATGTATGTGGGGCATTCACCAAAACATTATCATCCTTGTACTTTTCTTCTGATGCCACCTCGTCTATTTCCTGTCTGATTTGCAATAATGCATCGCAGAAACGATCCAATTCATCTTTCCCTTCACTTTCAGTAGGCTCAATCATAATCGTTCCGGCAACGGGGAATGACAGAGTGGGTGCATGAAATCCATAATCCATCAAACGCTTGGCAACATCTTCGGCACCCAGTTTCAAGGATTTGAGATGTCTCAAATCCACAATCAGTTCATGGGCGGCTCTACCTTCATGTCCCGTATAAAGGACATCATAGGAGTTTTCCAATCTTGTTTTGACATAATTGGCATTCAGAATGGCATATTCCGTAGCCTTCTTCACACCTTCCCCTCCCAACATCCGAATATAGGCATAAGGTATGATGAGGATACTCGCACTTCCATAAGGAGCCGAAGAAACGGCACCGATACCTTCTTCTCCTCCCGTTTCAGTATGTACATGCTTGGGCAGATATGGCGCCAGGGATTCATTGACACATATCGGCCCCATTCCGGGACCGCCGCCGCCATGCGGTATGGCAAAGGTCTTGTGCAGATTCAAATGGCAGACATCCGCTCCGATGGCTGCCGGATTGGTCAGGCCACATTGTGCATTCATATTCGCCCCATCCATATAAACTTTCCCTCCATATTTGTGGATCACATCACAGATTTCCTTGATTTCGGTTTCGAAAACACCATGTGTAGATGGATAGGTAACCATAAGGGAAGACAACTTGTCCTTATGCAATTCTGCTTTCGCCTTCAAGTCTCCGACATCGATATTCCCCTGTTCATCACATTTGACAACCACAACCTTCATTCCCGCCATAACGGCACTCGCCGGATTGGTTCCGTGTGCCGAAGATGGAATAAGGGCAATATTCCTATGGTTTTCCCCTTTTTCCAGATGATATGCCCTAATGGTCAATAAGCCGGCATATTCGCCTTGTGCTCCCGAATTCGGCTGTAAGGAACAGGCCGCAAAACCGGTAATCGTACAAAGGTATTCTTCCAATCGGTCGATTATGGTTCTATATCCCAAAGTCTGATCCGTCGGAGCAAAGGGATGGATGTTTGCAAACCAAGACCAACTCACCGGCCGAAGCTGGGTGGCTGCATTCAATTTCATCGTACAGGAACCCAAAGGAATCATGGAATGCGTCAGAGACAGATCCTTATTTTCCAATTCCTTGATGTAGCGCATCATTTGGGTTTCCGTATGGTAGCGGTTGAATACCGGATGTGTGAGATATGGACTCTTCCTGATCAATTGGGAATCGAAATGGAATTGTTCAAGTTTTTCGGGTTCATCCAAATTCGAAGCATCCACTCCAAACAAACCGGCCAACTCCCTCAAATCCTTAATCAGGATGGTTTCGTCCAATGCGATACCGAGATATCGTTGACCGATTTTCCTTAAATTGATTTGTTTGTTCAATGCGAAATCATAGATGCTATCCCGATTACCCAATGTCCCACAATCAACTTTCAAGGTATCAAAGAATCCTTCATTCATGTTGGGATAACCGGCTTCCGCCAATACTTTGGACAACAAAGAAGCCAAGGCGTGTATTCTCAATGCAATATTCCTGATGCCTTCCGCACCGTGATAGGTAGCATACATCCCGGCCATGATCGCCAAAAGTGCCTGGGCCGTACAAATATTGGATGTCGCCTTGCCCCTTCTGATATGCTGCTCCCTCGTTTGCAAGGCCATCCTCAATGCAGAGTTACCCTGCCTATCCAAGGAAACACCTATTATCCTTCCGGGAATCTGACGTTTGAAATCTTCCTTCGTAGCGAAATATGCAGCATGAGGGCCTCCGAATCCCATTGGGACACCCATCCTCTGCGTATTACCCACTACAACATCCGCACCCCATTCCCCGGGAGGAACCAACAGGGCCAAAGAAAGTATATCAGCAGCCACCGCCACATAAATATCCGCCTCCCCTGCAGCTTTCGTTAAAGCAGAATGGTTTACAACATTCCCTTCTTCGTCCGGATACTGTAAAAGAATACCAAAAACACTTTCATCCAATTCGAATTCGGAACAAGGCTGAACCACTACGTTTATTCCTAACGGAATAGCTCTTGTCCTCAATACGTCTATTGTCGATTTATGTGATTTATCAGATACCAAGAACCTGTTAACAGGTTCTTTCTTATTTCTCTTGTTCTTCAAGGCATAGAACATGGACATGGCTTCAGCCGCAGCAGTCCCTTCATCCAATAAGGAGGCATTGGCTACGGGAAGTCCTGTCAGATCCGAAACCATCGTTTGGAAATTCAACAAGGCTTCCAACCGTCCCTGGGAAATCTCAGCCTGATAAGGGGTATATTGGGTGTACCAACCCGGGTTTTCAAATACATTACGAAGGATAACCGACGGAGTAATCGTTCCGAAATATCCCATACCCAAGTATGATCGATATACCTTATTGAGCCGTGCCACCTCCTTGAGTTCCCGTAGGAATTCATATTCGGATTGTGCAGCGGGCAGATTCAACTCTCCGGACAAACGAATATCGGAAGGCACTGTTTCAGCCATCAATTGTTCCAGGGAGTCCACACCTATGTAATCCAGCATTTCCTTTTTTTCTTTTCTCGAAACGCCAATGTGTCTTTTAGCAAAATTGTCCTGTTCCATCATCCCACTATTGGTACTTATAAATATTCAACATTGAATTGTTCGGGGTTGTTTTTTCAGGTTGCAAAAATAAGAATAGCAAATTGCTTTATCAGTTTATTTGCAGAATTGTTTCCTTATTTTGACAAAATGATTTCGGTTTATTCCAAAACATTATCTTAGCGGAAAATCTAGTCATCAGCATGGAGCAAAAATTGGATTTGGTCAAATCGGCAGCCGCATTCGCCAGTCGCTATATTGAGGAAAACATGTCTAAGAAGTATGTTTACCACGATTTGGAGCATACCCGTAATGTTGTGAACTCTTGTAAGGAGTTGGGAGAAAAATATTTTCTCTCGGATAAGGAAATGGATTTATTATTGGTTGCAGCCTGGTTTCATGATTTAGGTTATGTGGAAGGCCCTGAAGACCACGAAGCCCGGGGGGCAGAAAAAGCGGAGGTATTCCTAAAAGAAAAAGGATTTGAACCGGAGGACATCCAACAGGTAAAAGGTTGTATCATGGCGACCAAAATGCCCCAAAGCCCGTTAGATCTCCTGGGTAAGATAATTTGTGATTCCGACTTGAACCACTTGGGCAAGGAAACTTATTGGGAACGCTGTGTGAAGGTGAGGCAGGAGCTGATGATTGCCAAAAACCGGGTTATGCAGGAAGACGAATGGCTCGATTTTGAATTGGGATTCCTAGAAGCCCATAATTACCATACGGATATCGCACAAGGCTCTTGGGGTGAACAGAAAAAAAACCACATCAAACAACTTCGCAGGCTTAAAAAGGAACTCTTCCCTACCCAGGAAGATCTCAAGCGGAAGAAAAAGAAGAAAAAGAAGAAACCGTCACCTGAAGATTATACCAATGCCCGGGGAGTGCAAACCATGTACAGGGCCACATACAGAACCCATGTGAACCTATCGGCAATGGCTGACAACAAGGCTAACATCATGTTGTCCATCAATGCCATTATCATTTCGATTGTCGTTTCCACCCTTGTCCCACAATTGGAAGGACAGCCACAGCTTATCATCCCGACCTTGTTGCTACTTGGAACCTGTATGATGGCTATTGTTTATGCTACGCTCTCTACCAAACCAAAGGTCACCGAAGGAAGATTCACCAGGGAGGATATAGAGCAAAAACGCTCCAACCTGCTCTTCTTTGGCAACTTCTATAATATGGATTTGGAAGACTTCCACTGGGGGGTTTTGGAAATGATCAAGGATGAGGATTTTTTATACAGTTCAATGACAAGAGATCTTTACTGGCTGGGAAAAGTATTGGCCAAAAAATATAAATTGTTAAGTATCTGCTACAATATTTTCATGTACGGACTAATGATCTCCGTCATAGCATTCGGAGTGGCTTATGCTATCATCTGATCATCCGCATTGTTCCAAAAGCCATTTTTGTTCTGCCAACGGGCTCATGTCCTCAACCATCTTCCGAAGTTCTTTTTTAGTCCCTTTGGCATTAAGTATCCGTGCCAAACATTTTGCAAAATTCAGGTAGGTATCCTTTACATTCCCTCCTATCAGCTTATTCCTACGGATATAATTCCGAAAAGAGGACAAAAGCGATTCCAAAGAATCGTACTCTTCTGTTTCATAATATATTTTCGATATCATGATTTTGGTATCCAAACTGTAATAAATATCATTCATCCCCACCTTGTTCAGATTGTCTAATGACGCACCGTAGGATTTTCTATGGTAATGTATTTCGGCCATATTATAATACAGGGCATCACTTTGGAATTCCTTTTTAATCTTACCATTGTTTTCTATAATGAATTTTTCCGTGTCATCGGGTTCCCCCAACCTCAATCCGATTTTCACAACATTCTTATAAGTCCAAGGAGAAAGATATCCATCTTCCAACAAAATAGAAGAACGGATACCCAGTTGATAGGTTCTATACAGTTCGGCAAGAAAATAATCAGGATTCCGATTGGTTCTGAATTGTCGGATACAATAATTAATAATAATCAGATACAACTCCTTCAATTCCGAAATACTGAATAATTCCCGACAACCGGATAATAATTCTTTCAGTTTCTCAAAATAATCGATGCCCCCCTCAGAAAGTAAACGGTATAGGTTGTAATAAATAAATACGGCTGGATAATCATCATAATCCCCCTGCTCCAAAAAACCGATCATTTCTTCCACGAATTTCAACCCGGATTCCCCGCCAACGATCTGCTGGTTGTTCAACAAATGACATGTATGCTTTAGCTTGTTTGCAAAATAATATATATCCAAAGAATCAATGAGTTTTTTTATGTGTTCATTATTTCTTCTGATTTTTTTCTTATCAAAATGTTCGGCCGCAACATTATTTAAAAGGTATTGCTTATAATAAAAATCCGAATCCCTATGAATAGAGGCCAAATGTTTTTTGGTTGTTTGTCTAAAAATAAAGTTGTAGTTTTTTTCCAAATCCCGTTTCACACATGCATTCAATAAATGATATTCCTGAATCAATGGCCGTGATTCGGTTTCCCTCATGGTAATGAACCGCTCAGCTATTTTCAACAACAGATTGGATAAATACTTGTATTTTTTTTCATTAAAAGCCTTTCCCGGATAAAGTTTCCCCATCACCTTCTCACGAGCCATTTTTTCCGGTGCAAAGTCAGGTGCAGCTTTCCTAATAACCCTATATAAGTTTACAACCTCTTCCTTTTGGTTGAAAAAAGGTGAGCGGACAAACTTGTCAAATCCTCTCAATTCAATGTCATCAAAGGTCTTTAACAACAATATTAGTTTACTTTCCTTCATCCTATTCAAATAATTGAGAAATATTAAACTTTTTCCACAAAAAAAACACAACTTTTAATGCATTACAAGCAACTAATTATCAATCTTTTAAACTCAAAACAAACATAAGAAACAACAATAAATATACAACTTTATACCATAATTGTCTTTGCCTACTGTAACATCCGAGTGTATTTTTGAACTAACAAACATGAAATAACTGCAATTTATGTACAACAGGTTCTACCATACCATCATATTCTTATTTGTTTTCGGGGTTTCACTTATAGGACAAAACCCTGACTCCCTTGTATGGCCGGGAGACATTAACAACAATGGAATCGTTAACCATATCGACCTCCTATTCCTTGGAAAATCATATGGCTCTGTTGGCATGGAAAGAGATTCAACCGAGGATTCTTGGGTAGGCATGCCTACCCCGGACAACTGGGTCCCCGCATTCAACAACATTATTCCTTCTGTGGCTTTCGCCGATTGTAATGGGGATGGTACGGTTGACCAATCCGATTTCAATGCTATCGAACAGAACTACGGTCAAACACACGATATGATTTTTCCGGATGAATTCGCAAAAATCCCCGGAGCATTCGGAGAAATGTATTTCCCTTTGGAAAATGAAAACCTTTTCATATCCGAAGGAGGAACTTATTCCCTGGATTTGAATCTGGGAAGTGAATCATCTCCAATGGAAAACATTTATGGCTATGCTTTCACATTGGTTGTCAACCCCGACTACATCAATATCGATGATTTGGAATTCATACCTGCCGATAGCTGGTTATATCCCAACCTGGATAACATAATCCAAATTACCAAAACCAACAACAACATGTTGGAAGTGGCCCTGTCTAGAACAGACCAGGCCACTCAAAGCGGTTCGGGTCCTATAGGCACTGTTGGTTTTGTTATAGAAGATAATTTCACTAATGTGAATGATGTGGAAATCATCCAATTGGAACATGTTTATGTGGTTGATGACAATCTCAATTCCTATCAGCAGGTTTACGGAGGAAGCCTGGTGGCAGACTTTGACAAAACAAGCCCCATTTCGGATGTACGACCCAATGATTTTCGAATCTTCCCCAATCCTTCCCGAACAGGGGTATTCGACATGAACCGCTGGTCTTCAGACTACGAATTATTCATCTCTGATATTACAGGAAGGAAACAACTCGTAAAATCCATCAACGGAGAGTTGGATTTAAGCAATTACGCCAATGGCATTTACTTTTTGGAAGTCCGAACCCTCAAGGGTAACTGGACGGAAAAAATCATTATACAACAATAAAATATTTCAAAATAAATCCTTTTCAGCATGAAAAAATTTTTAATTACCCTAGCATCACTCTGCTTTTCGCTGATGATGTTTGCCCAGACCAATACCGTCACGGGTTACCTTTATGACTCGAATGGCAATATTGTCCCTAATGCCTGCGGCACGATAGAATACACCTGTGACAACGGTACTTGGCAATACGATCAAATATGTGCGGATCCCAATGGGGTTTACACATATACCATTGAAGGATGTACCTCCGGCGACATCATCATCTCCTTCGAATGCCCCAATGGCAATGGTTGGTCTTCAGATACCTTATGGTTCTCTCCCAACCTTCCTACGGTACAACAAGACGTTTATGATGTATGCGAATCTGCCAACTGCACTGTCGACATTGTAGCCAATTCAGGAAACTATGTTTCCGGTGGCGGTCAAGAGTGGACATTTGTAGCAGAAGTATTTGGCGGTTCAGGCTCGGGCAGCAACTACCAATTCGAATGGTATTTGAATGGAACAATACTCAACACTTCCAGTCAATTTATAACACAAATCTTACAGCCCGGCACTTATGTAATATGTGCAACGGCCATAGATCCTACAGGTTTAATCTGTGAAACTTGTTTAACTTTCATTGTAGAAGATCAAAACACACCGGATACCTGTTTTATTGACATCGCTGCTGATTTTGTAGGAACGAATACCAATGGAGAACAATGGTCGTTTAATGGAGCCGTAACAGGTGGATCTGCCCCTTACACATTTCAATGGTACATGAATGGCAATGCCTTAAATATCAACTCCAGTACTTTTACTGAAACATTCCCTCCCGGATCATATGACATCTGCCTCTTGGTTTCCGATAGTAACGGCTCCAATTGTGAAAGCTGTTATTCATTAATCATAGAAGATCCTAACGCCCCTTGTGAAGTAATGTTATTCATGGATCAAACAACAAACAGTTCATACTACTTCGCAGCAGAACCCATGCAAGGAAACCCAGCTTTTTTTGAATGGGATCTAGGCGGTGGAACTACTGTTGACGGTACAGACCCAAATGGACCAAATGGTTGGTATGCAGATGTAGTATTTCCGGGTCCCGGTACTTATACAGTATGTACATACATGATAGATCAAAACGGAAATACTTGCTCGGATTGTATGACGATTACCATTACCGACCCACAAGACACTTGCAATATCAGCTTGACCTACGTACCCGGCGACATCGCTCCGTGGTGGACATTCAATGCAGATGCGGGTGTTCTTCCAGCCAATACAACTTATGGCTGGGATTTGGGTGGAGCCTCCCTTGTTGATCCTACTCAAGCTAATAGCCCTCAGATCAATGTAGAGTTCCCGCAAAACGGCACATACACCATCTGTGCTTATGTATATGACCTTACAACAGGAGATGTACTTTGTACAACGTGTGTCGATATCGAGTACCCACAAAGTGGAAGCGGCTGTTTTGTTGAATTCGGATTGGACAGCACCGGCACCGTATTGCAGAGTTTTGTCCAAGGGGGTTCCGGACAATACACTTACGATTGGATAATAAATAACCAGAGTGTCAGCACATCCCAAAACCTTGACCTGTCCGACTACCCCGACGGCACATATGATATCTGTTTGAACATAACCGATACCAACGGTATTATTTGTAGCTTCTGTGATGAAGTCACTATTGGAAATACAAATAACTGTGTAGTCTCCTACCAACAATTTCCATCTCCGGATGGAGGTGGAGTCCTTCTTGAAGCTTCTGTGACAGGAGGAGGCCTATTCACTGACTTTGATTACATCTGGACAATTGGCAACCAAACATTTACAACTACCATAGGGGAGTTATTCCTTTCATCAAACGACTTCCCAGTTGGTTCATATGAAGTATGTGTACAGGCTTATAGCAATTCATCCGGATTCATTTGTGACTATTGTAGTGTCGTATCCATAGATGGTAACAACAACCAGTGTAATGTAGGTTTCTATACCTATAACAATCCAAACACCGGCACTGAATTGGAAGCATGGTCTCAAGGCCAAAGTGCCAGCTATAACTATGTTTGGTATCTACCTGATGGGACAACCTCTACAGGCACCTTCCTTTCTTTGGCCAATTACCCTGATGGGGAATACCAAATCTGCATGGTTGCAGAAGGTTCCGATGGAGATGTTTGCGAACATTGTTCTTGGGTTAGTATTGGAGACACCACCCCTCCCGACTCATGTAATGTCATCGTTGAAACAGAATTATTAGGATCTAGTCCAAATGGTGAAGAATGGCAGTTTTATGCCATTTCTGAGGACGGAACCTTCCTTGACATCTATCAGGTTTCCATCAATGGGGTTCCAATTAATATATTCGTACCCACGACTAGCTATGTGGAAACTTTACCTCCGGGAGAACATACAATATGTCTTTATACCACAAATGCCAATGGTGATGAATGTATTTCTTGCACATACCTTATTGTAGAAGATCCTTATGTTGAGGAATGTTTGGATTGGTCGGTCATCGATTTAATCGAATCCGGATGTACAGATGTTTACGAGCCTGTTTGCGGATGCGACGGCATAGAATATGAGAATGAATGCATTGCCTACTATTGCTTTGGTGTAACCGAATGGACAGATGGTCCTTGTGATTATACCGGAGGAGGCACCGGATCAGGAGGTAATACCGGTGGAAATCCTACGGATCCTACCTGCGGCAACATCAGTGCGGAATTCTTCTACTATGGAGAAATCAATGCAACAGGAGACTATGAATTCTTCTTTTTCGGATTCGGAACGAATACACAAGAATATGTATGGACAATGGGCGACGGTTCTTCATA
>JAHDFN010000086.1:0-13099 GCA_020628145.1 Saprospiraceae bacterium
CTTGAAGCCCGGCTCAGAGCCTAAATCCCTAATCAGGGTTTCTGCTTCCTTATCCAGTTCTTCCCCGGTTATTCCCGGTTTTATTTTAGATCCGACCAATGCCAATGCCTTGGAAACGATAAGACAGTTTTCTCGAATCAATTCTACCTCTTCCTCCGTCTTAAAGAATATTTGCTTTGTTTTCTGCATCGGGCCGGGCAATTACATACTTGCACCAATACCCTGAACACCGCTCCTACCCCTCAGACGACCGGACTTGACCAAACCGTCATACTTCCTCATAACCAAATGACTTTCTATCTGTTGTAAGGTATCCAATACTACACCAACAATGATTAGAAGTGAAGTACCTCCAAAGAACATGGCAAATGCAACATTCACACCGAAAGCGGCAACAATCGCCGGTAGAATTGAGATAAATCCTAAGAAGATAGAACCCGGCAAAGTAATACGGGTTACTACTGAATCTATAAATTCGGCAGTCTTCGTCCCTGGTTTGATACCGGGAATAAAAGCATTCTGTCTCTTCAGATATTCAGCATAATTCTTAGGATCAACAATCAATGCCGTATATACATAAGTAAACAAGACTACCAGTAAGAAATAAATGATATTATATGGTAACGATGTAAAATCCGTTAGGGCATTCAGTATTCCACTTGAAGCAGCCTGTCCGTCAGTAGTCATGTATTGAACAGCCGTTGCAGGCAAGAACATTAATGCCTGTGCGAAAATGATAGGCATTACACCCGCAGCGATTACTTTCAAAGGAATGCTGTCTCTCTGACCGGCTACCGGAATCATAGCTCCCTTTCTACCAACTGCCCTTTTGGCATATTGGATGGGAATCTTCCTTATTGCCTGTACTAGCATGATGGTGGCCATTAATACGATAATCAAGGCAATCATTTCCACAGCAAATACAAAACCGAAGTTGGTTGAAAATTCAGAGAAGAAGGCAACAGGTAATGCAGCAATAATACCAATTGTAATCAATATGGATACACCATTGCCAATGCCCCTGTCCGTAATTTTCTCACCCAACCACATGGCAAAGATAGTGCCTGTGGAAAGGATTATAATACCTGAAAACCAGAAAATAGCCGGATTCAACTCTGGAGATACAACATATTGTCCCGCAGGAGCCATGCCGTTCATTGAGCGAATATAGGTAAGGTAACCCCCACCTTGTACCAAGGTGATTGCCACTGTAAGTAAACGGGTAATTTGATTTATTTTCTTTCTTCCTGCTTCACCTTCAGTTTTCTGTAATTTTTGGAAATAGGGAACTGCAAAACCTAATAACTGAACAATGATGGAAGCCGAGATATACGGCATGATACCCAAGGCAAAAACAGATGCCTGAGTAAAAGCTCCTCCGGTAAACATCGCCAAAAGCCCTACGATATCATTAGGGTTCGTATTACTTTTGATGACTTCGGATAGTACGCTTCCGTTTACACCCGGCAATACGACAAAAGACCCCAATCTGTAAACAAGAAGGAGGCCAAGAGTAAAAATGATTCGCTTTCTCAGATCTTCAATACTCCAAATATTGCGGAGGGTGGTAAATAGCTTCTTCATTGAATTGATTTATAGGATAGTTATTGATCCGCCCAAACCTTCCAAAGCCTGCTTTGCAGTTTCAGAGCAACCATGGGCAGTAACGCTCAATTTAGCAGTCATCTCACCACCACTCAATACCTTAATCTTATCTCTTTTCTTGATGATTCCTTTTTCATAAAGGGCTTCGGGAGAAATATTAGACATTCCGTATTTTTCAGAAATAGCTTGGAGCCTACCTAAGTTAAAAGGTACATACTCCACTCTATTCGGGCTTTTGAAGCCCCGTTTAGGCAAACGCATCTGAAGCGGCATCTGACCACCTTCAAAGTTACGCTTACGGCTATAACCGGATCTGGACTTGGCACCTTTGTGACCTCTGGTAGAAGTACCACCTCTTCCGGAACCTTGTCCACGGCCTATTCTTTTCTTATTTTTGGTTGAACCTTTTGCTGGTTTTAGATTATGCAATTCCATCAGATGAACTGTTTTATGCTTTACAGCCTAATTGTAAATTATAATTCTTCGATTATCAAAAGGTGGCTCACCTTGTTGATCATACCTTTTACCATTGGAGAAACTTCCAATTCCTTGGAGTGATTGATTCTTTTCAATCCCAAAGCCCTTACAGTATCCTTCTGTTTCTGAGGACGACCAATCAAGCTTTTCACCTGTGTTATTCTTACCTTAGGCATTTTTCTAAATTTTAGACAATTTCTTTAAACAGGATAAATTATCCGTTGAATAGTTTTTCCAATGTTATCCCTCTTTCCCTTGCCACATCCTGAGGAGAACGCAATTTGGAAAGTGCATTAATCGTTGCCTTGATAACATTATGCGGATTGGAAGAACCTTGAGATTTACCCAATACATTCTGAACCCCACAGATTTCCAAGACAGCACGCATAGCACCACCTGCAATCAAACCCGTACCGTCAGAAGCCGGTTTAATCAACACCTTACCTGCTCCATATCTCCCCAATTGCTCATGGGGGATGGTGCCTTTATGTAAAGGGACCTTGATCAAATTCTTCTTGGCATCATCAACTCCCTTCTTAATAGCCTCGGAGACATCACGGGCTTTACCCAGTCCATGTCCTACTGTTCCATTACCATCACCAACCACAACTACTGCGGCAAAACTGAAAGTCCTACCCCCCTTGGTTACCTTAGCCACACGGTTAAGATTAACCAGTTTTTCTTTCAATTCTATTTCAGCAGGTTTAATTCTACCCGATCTTTTATTTGCCATGATTATCTTATTAAATGTGACGTTTTAGAATTTCAATCCACCTTCTCTAACACCATCGGCCAAAGCCTTAACCCTACCATGGTAAAGGTAACCACCTCTATCAAACACAACACCCTCCACACCGGCATTTTTTGCTTTTTCAGCCAAAAGCTTGCCGACCAAAGAAGCCTGTTCGACTTTAGGTAGTGAATTATCAACCGATGCTTCATGAGATGACGCAGCACATATGGTATGTCCGTTGAAATCATCGATTACCTGAGCATATATCGATTTATTACTTCTAAAAACAGATATCCTGGGACGGACAGTAGTTCCTTTAACCTTAGTTCTGATCCTCCAACGGATTTTCTGTCTTCTATTTATATTCTTCTTGTTCATTGCCCCAAATATTATGAGAACTAAAAAATTTGAATAAGCTATTATTTAGCAGCGGTTTTACCTGCTTTCTTACGTAAGACCTCACCCTTGAACCTTACACCTTTTCCTTTATAAGGTTCTGGTTTTCTAAATGCTCTGATCTTTGCGGCTACTTGGCCGATAAGCTGTTTGTCACAAGACTCCAAGCGGATATATGGTCTTTGCCCTTTTTCCATTTTCGTTTCCAATTTCACATCATCGGGAACATAGAAATAAATCGGGTGGGAATATCCCAACAACAACTCCAACAACTGTCCGGTATTATTACAACGGTAACCAACACCTTCCAGCTCCAACTCCTTAATAAAACCTTCTGAAACACCGGTCACCATATTGGCAACCAAAGAACGGTAAAGTCCATGCATGGACTTATGTCGTTTTTGATCCGTCGGTCTGGTGACATTCAATTCACCGTCTTTCAACTCCAATTTTATATCCGGGTCAACCTGTTGTTTCAGTTCACCTTTCTTCCCTTTTATCGTAACGATATTCGCATCATCTACAGAGAATTCGACTCCTGCAGGTATTACGATGGGCATTTTTCCTATTCGAGACATTACAAAATGAGTTTTTCGTCATTAATATATGTAACACAATAATTCACCTCCCAGATTCTCATTCCTACACTGCTTATCAGTAAGGATACCTTTATTCGTGGAAACGATGCATACCCCCAATCCATTGATGATACGAGGGATACCGGAAGACTTGGCGTACTTCCTCAAACCAGGTTTACTTATTCTACCCAATCCCTTGATCACCGGTTCCTTGGAAACGGGGTCATACTTCAAAGCTATTTTGATAATACCCGCCTTACCTTCTTCTTCGGCGAATTTATATTTCAAGATATACCCTTGATCGTATAGAATCTCAGTGATGGCTTTTTTCATTTTGGATGCTGGTATTTCAGTCATCCTATGCCCGGCCATCTGAGCATTTCTAATTCTTGTTAGGTAATCACCTATAGGATCCGTTATCAACATTTTCTGACGATTTTCCTTTTAATCTTTATGTTTACCAACTCGCTTTTGTCACTCCGGGAATTTTCCCTTCATTGGCCATTTTTCTAAAAGCCACACGACTGATTCCGAACATTCTCATATAACCTTTTGGACGGCCTGTAAGCAAACAACGGTTTTTCAATCTTACCGGAGAAGCATTCTTAGGTAGTTTATCCAATTCGTCATAACGGCCTTCCTTTTTGAGTTGGGCTCTTTTGTCGGCGTACTTAGCCACCATTCTTTCACGTTTTCTCTGACGAGCTATTATCGATTTCTTAGACATAAGACTTAAATCTTTTATTGGTTTTTGAAAGGCATTCCCATGCCTTTCAACAAAGCCAAAGCTTCGGCATCTGTTTTGGCAGTTGTCACAAAAGTGATATCCATACCAGTAATTTTGTTTACCTTATCGATATCTATTTCGGGGAAAATGATCTGCTCTGTGATACCCATAGTATAATTACCACGACCATCAAAACTCTTATCATTGATACCTCTAAAGTCACGAACCCTTGGCAAGGCAATACTAATAAGCCTGTCCAAGAATTCATACATCTGGACATTTCGTAGAGTGACTTTGGCTCCAATCGGCATTCCTTCCCTCAATTTGAAGTTGGATACTGATTTTTTGGCAATTGTTGCTACGGCCTTCTGACCTGCAATCATTGTCATCTCCTTAACTGCTGTATCTACCAATTTCTTATCGGCAGTAGCGGCTCCTACTCCTTGATTAATGTTAATCTTAACCAAGCGAGGCACCTGCATAACAGTTTTATATTGGAATTGCTCCATCAATTGTGGAGCGACTTCCTCTTTATATTTCTTCTTTAAACGAGGTGTATAAGTCATCATTAAATGATTTCTCCAGATTTCTTAGAATAACGGACACTTTTACCGTCCACTTTTTTCCTTCCGATCCTACAGGGTTCACCTGTTTTAGGATCCACCAACATTACGTTGGAGATGTGTATGGATGCAGGTACCTCATTGATACCTCCGGGATTCGTTTCAGTCGGTTTGGTATGTTTCTTTACCATGTTGACATCTTCAAGAACGGCTCTATAAGTCTTTGGTATGACTTCAAGTACTTCTCTCTGCGTTTCCAAATCCTTATAGGCACCGGCAATTACGAATACCTTATCACCCTTTTTGATATGGATCTTATGTGTTTGGTGACTATGTGTAATTTTCTTTGACATGATTAATCAAGTTTAACCGTACCTTATAATTATAATACTTCAGGAGCCAATGATACAATTCTCATATAGTCCCTATCCCTTAATTCCCGAGCAACAGGGCCGAATATACGAGTACCTCTTGGTTCTCCTGCCTGTGTCAATAAAACGACTGCGTTGTCATCAAAACGGATATACGAACCATCTTTTCGACGGATTTCTTTCTTGGTTCTTACGACAACTGCTCTGGAAACGGATCCTTTTTTGATACCTCCGGGGGATGCTTCTTTTACTGTCACCACTATTTCATCTCCGATAGAAGCATAACGACGTTTGGAACCACCCAAAACACGGATGCATAAAACTTCCTTGGCACCACTATTGTCTGCAACCCTTAGTCGGGATTCCTGCTGTATCATGTCTGATAATATTTATAAATGTTATCCAAGCGGATTTAACCGCCTAAAATTATTTAGCTTTCTCTAGTATTTCAACCAGTCTCCACCGTTTGGTTTTGCTTAGGGGCCTGGTTTCCATTATCTTAACCGTATCACCGATTCCACAGTCATTGTTTTCATCGTGAGCCAAGAATTTTTTGGTTCTTTTCAACGGTTTACCGTAAATCGGGTGACGTTTAGTCCTTGCGATGGTAACTGCAATGGTTTTCTCCATCTTATTACTCGTCACAACACCAATACGGGTTTTTCTAAGATTTCTTTTATTCTCTTCCATTTCGATGGATTATTTAGCTTTTCTTCTATTACGTTTCTTAGAACGATTTGCTAATTCTTCAGCAGACATCCCTGCTATTTCCTTCTGTCGCAATACTGTATTGACCCTAGCCAAATCCTTTTTTACATTTCGAAGGATTAATGGATTATCCAACCCTTTGATGGCATGCTCAAACCTCTTCTTTTGAAGGAAAACCTCTGTTTCCTTTACTTCTGCACGAAGTTCTTCGACAGACATTGCATTGAGTTCTTCAAATTTCTTACTTGCCATTATTCAATGATTTTGATAGGATTACTGAATTAGTCCTGATAATCCCTACGTACAACAGTTTTAGTCAAAACAGGTAATTTCTGAGCAGCAAGACGTAAAGCCTCTTCCGCTACTTCACGAGGAACACCATCCATTTCGAAAAGGATACGTCCGGGTTTTATTACGGCAACCCAGTGGTCCAATGCCCCCTTACCTTTACCCATACGTACTTCCAAAGGTTTACTAGTGATGGGTTTGTCCGGGAATATACGAATCCAAACCTTCCCTTCCCTTTTCATATAACGGGTCATAGCAATACGGGCAGCTTCTATCTGACGATTGGTAATTCTTCCTGCATCCAAAGATTTCAGTCCAAAAGTGCCGAAAGAGATCGTACTTCCACGGTGAGCCAAGCCTCTATTTCTGCCCTTCTGCTGCTTCCTATATTTTACACGTTTCGGTTGTAACATCTTTCAAATAATATTTCTGATATTAAGTACCTTTTACGGCTTTGGGAATCATGAAAAAGATCACCCTTTCCGAAAAGCTTGGCAAAGGTACGGAATATATCCGAATTTATAGTTGTTTCAGGTATAAATCCTAAGCGATTATCTTCTCTTGTTTCCACCTCTGCCACCTCTGCCACCACGATCATCCCTGCCTCTACCTCTTCCATCCCTACGACCACCGGCGTTCTTTTTGGAAACCCCAACATTAGGAGACAAATCTCTTTTACCTAAGACTTCTCCCTTACAAAGCCATACCTTCACTCCAATCTTACCATAAACGGTAAGTGCTTCAACTAAGGCGTAATCGATATCTGCCCGGAAGGTATGAAGAGGAGTTCTTCCATCCTTATACTCTTCTGAACGAGCCATTTCCGCACCATTTAATCTACCGGAAATACGAACTTTGATACCCTCTGCTCCTGCCCGCATAGTTGACTGGATTGCCATTTTGATAGCACGACGATAATTGATACGTCCTTCAATCTGCTTAGCGATGGATTCTCCTACAATAAAAGCATCCAATTCCGGTTTACGGATTTCGACGATATTGATTTGAACATCCTTGCCGGTCAGTTTACGCAACTCTTCCCGGATACTATCGACTTCCCTACCTTTTTGACCAATAATGATCCCCGGGCGGGAAGTATAAATGGTAACCGTAATACGTTTCAGGGTACGTTCTATAACAATACGTGCGATACCGCCTCTTTTTACCCTTGCACGGAGATAGTTACGGATTTTTTCATCCTCAACTACCTTCTTGCTGAAATCTTTGCCACCGAACCAGTTAGAGTCCCAGCCTCTAATGATCCCCAGCCTATTACCGATTGGATTCGTTTTCTGCCCCATAAAAAGGTCTATTAACTAAATTTTGTAATTTATTCTTCAGTTGCTTCTTCCAATTCCTCTTCTTCGACTTCGTTTTCTCCATCGAAAGGAATTCCGTTTTCAACAACAATGGTTACATGGTTCGTATGCTTACGGATTCTGTGAGCCCTTCCATGAGGAGCCGGACGGAATCTTTTCAACATAGTACCCTGATTGGAGAAAATGGTCTTGATGTACAATTCATGCTCATCAGCATCCAATCCGTAACCTGCTTTGTTTTCCCAGTTGGCTATTGCCGATAACAATAGTTTCTCCAACCAAACCGCTGCTTCTTTGTTGGTATATTTCAAAATATTGAGGGCATCATCTACCCCTTTGCCTCTTATTACATCTGTTACCAAACGCATCTTGCGAGCAGACATCGGACAATTTCTAAGTTTGGCTACCGCTTCCATTACTTTCTTTTTTAAAAAGTTAGCTTAATGCCTATTATTTCTTTTTACCACCGTGCCCCCTAAAGGTACGGGTTGGGGCGAATTCGCCCAATTTATGTCCCACCATGTTTTCTGTTACGAAAACAGGAACGAATGTTTTACCATTATGAACGGCAATGGTTTCCCCTACCATATTCGGGATGATCATAGAAGATCTGGACCAAGTCTTAATCACAGTCTTCTTATTGGACTCCTTAGCTTTTTCAAGTTTTTTCATCAACTTGTGGAACACATATGGTCCCTTTTTCAAAGATCTAGCCATGATTACTTCTTATTCTTTTTCTTTCTACGGGAAATAATGAGTCTATTACTATACTTCTTGGTATTTCTGGTTTTTTCACCTTTGGCCATAATACCTGTTCTTGACCTTGGATGACCACCAGAGGCTCTACCTTCACCACCACCCATCGGGTGATCCACCGGATTCATAGCAACACCCCTTACTCGGGGTCTTCTGCCCAACCAACGGCTTCTACCGGCTTTACCTAGCACTTGAAGGCCATGGTCAGGATTGGAAACCGTACCTATGGTAGCCTTGCAAGTCAAAAGCACCCTACGTACCTCCCCTGATGGTAATTTGACGGCTGCATATTTACCTTCCTTACCTGCCAATTGGCAATAAGTACCGGCACTACGAGCCAAAACAGCTCCACAACCTGGTCGTAATTCGATTGCGTGGATAACAGCACCCAAAGGAATATCAGACAAATACATTGAATTACCAACTTCAGGAGTTGCGTTCCTACCCGACTTAACGATATCTCCTACCTTGATTCCATCAGGAGCCAAGATGTATTTCTTTTCTCCATCTTCATATTGAAGTAAGGAAATATATGCAGAACGATTCGGATCATATTCAATGGTTTTTACTGTAGCATTGATATTATCCTTGTTTCTTTTGAAGTCAACTATCCTATAACGACGCTTATGCCCACCACCTCTATTCCGAACTGTCATCTTACCGGAATTGTTACGTCCACCTGATTTTTTCAGGGGTGCTAAAAGACTCTTTTCCGGCTTACTGGTTGTAAGTTCGGTAAATGCATTTCCTAGTCTGAATCGAGTACCCGGTGTGACGGGTCTATACTTCTTAACCGGCATTTTGCTCTGGTTTTAGATTAAATTCAACAATTAAATTAAAGATCTCCGTAGAAATCGATGATATCTCCTTCAGCCAATCTAACAATCGCTTTTTTATAAGCACTCTTACGCCCTCTAAGGATTCCCGATTTGGTATTCCGGGATTTTGCTTTAGATGGCATAATGGCCGTATTGACAGAAACTACAGCTACGCCGTACATTGCCTCTATTGCATCCTTGATTTCAAGTTTATTAGCCTTTCTGTTCACTACGAACGAATAACGGTTTTCATTTTCCGAGATATTTTCGGTTTTTTCCGTTATTAGTGGCTTTACTAATACATTCTTTGCCATTACAACAAAATTTATGCTTAACTAAGCGTTTTCTTAATTACATCCACTGCACCTTCGGAAAGGATCAATGTATTCGCATTGAGGATTTGGTAAGTATTTAAATCTTTGGCCGCCTGGATATCCGCATTAGGGATATTTCTGATGGAAAGATTCAATACACTATCATAATCCTTGGTTACCAAAAGAGATTTCCTATCATTCAATCCCAAACTATTCAGGATATTAATATAGGCTTTAGTCTTTGGAGAATCGAAACCGAAATCTTCAACGACTACTATTCCTTCCTTTTGAATTTTTGATGACAAAGCAGACTTACGAGCCAAAACCTTGACCTTCTTATTCAATTTCTGAGTATAGTTCCTTGGTCTAGGGCCGAAAATCCTACCCCCACCTCTAAAGATTGGACTCTTTATAGAACCCGCACGTGCCGTACCTGTTCCTTTCTGCTTTTTCAACTTCTTAGTCGAACCAGTAATCTCTCCTCTTTCCTTGGACTTATGAGTCCCTTGTCTCTGATTAGCCAAATATTGCTTCACAGAAAGGTAAACCACATGTTCATTAGGTTCGATACCGAAGATTTCATCTGGCAAATCAACTGATTTACCGGTTTTGCCTCCATTTATATTTAATACATCCAGTTTCATCCTATTTTTACTTTTCGATGATTACGAATGATCCCTTAGGTCCGGGAATTGCTCCTTTCACCAAGATCAGGTTTCTGTCCGGAAAAATCTTAAGTACCCTAAGATTCATCACCTTCACCCTCTTGTTTCCAGTTTGTCCAGCCATTTTCATACCTTTGACAACCTTTGCAGGATAAGAGGCCGCACCAATTGATCCGGGGGCTCTTTGTCTGTTATGCTGACCATGAGTAGCTTGTCCGACACCGCCGAAACCATGTCTTTTCACGACTCCTTGGAATCCTTTACCTTTGGAAGTTCCGATGACATTAATAATGTCTCCTTCTTCAAATACTTCTTCAGCAGTAACAGTATCCCCCAAAGCCTTCTCAACAATGTCAAATTGTCTGAATTCTACCAATTTACTTTTAGGAGAAGTTTTGGCTTTATCAAAATGTCCAGACATGGGTTTGGACGTATTTTTAGCTTTGGCTTCTCCAAAAGCCAACTGAAGTGCTTCATAACCATCATTTTCGATGGTTCTGACCTGTGTTACCACACAAGGGCCCGCCTCTACAACAGTACAAGATAAGTTTTTACCTTCCTTTGTGTAGATACTGGTCATCCCAATTTTTTTTCCGATAATTCCGTTCACGATACAATCGGTTTATTTGATGTTGTCCTGAATAAGAACAAATCATGATTCTTTAGAAATAGATTAGTTTGGTTTCCTTATAAAGGACTTCAACTAAAAATTAAAACCTTGTCAAATTTCGCCCTGAAATGGACGCTCAAAGAGAAGTTGTAATACCGTAGTGTTAGGTGACATTAAGTCAATTTCACCTGAATATCAACACCACTAGGCAACTCCAGCTTGGAAAGAGCATCTACCGTTTTCTGGGTAGGCGAATAAATTTCGATTAGACGTTTGTGGGTACGTAGCTGGAACTGCTCTCTAGATTTCTTATTGACGTGCGGAGAACGCAGGACAGTAAAAATCTTTTTCTGAGTGGGCAGCGGAATCGGTCCAGTTACTACAGCTCCACTACTTCTAACCGTCTTAACGATCTTCTCGGTTGACTTATCAACCAAGTTGTGATCATATGAGCGTAGCTTTATCCGTATCTTTTGATTCATACCTAGAATTAAACTAATTTTATTAAGTTGTTTGATTTGGAGGTGCAAAAATAATAACTCTGCACCTCCTAACCAAATTATTTATTAAACTTTTATCTCTCCCTTCGCTTTTTCAATTACTTCTTTAGCAATTCCCGAAGGTGCTTCTGAATAATGAGAGAATGACATGGTGGAACTAGCCCTACCTGATGTTATCGTACGTAAGTCTGTAACATAACCAAACATATTGGCCAAAGGCACATCTGCTTCGATTGCAACAGCACCTCCCGCACGTGGTTCCTGGCCTTTAGGCAAGCCCCTTCTACGGTTTAAGTCTCCAATTACAGCTCCGACGAATTCGTCAGGAGTAATGACTTCCAATTTCATGATAGGCTCCAGGATTACAGGATTACACTTATGTGCGGCTGCCCTAAAACCTTCCTTGGCACACAATTCGAAGGCTATAGGTTTGGAATCCACATTGTGCATGGAACCGTCATATACCCTTACTTTCATACTATCGATGTTATAACCTGCCAAGATGCCATTGTCCATCATAGAGCGGAAACCATCTTTAATCGGCTTAACGTAATTCTTATCAATCGAACCACCGAATATATCCCAAACAAACTGGAGTTTGTCCTTTCCTTTTTTGAAATCTTCAGAATCCAAGAATTCCTGATCTGCAGGCCCTAGTTCGAATTCCATATCGGCAAACAAACCGGAACCACCTGTTTGTTTTTTCAATTTTTCACGGTGAGTGACTGATGTCCTCAAGGCTTCCTTATAGTTCACCTGAGGCTCTCCTTCATTGACTTCCACTTTGAACTCACGCCTCAAACGGTCAACGATGATTTCCAAGTGAAGTTCGCCCATACCTGAGATAATGGTTTGTCCCGTATTTTCATCAGAACGGACTACAAAGGTGGGGTCCTCTTCGGCCAATTTGGCTAAAGACATTCCTAACTTATCCAAATCCTTCTGTGTTTTAGGTTCGATGGCAACAGAAATTACCGGTGCGGGGAAATCCATCGATTCCAATACGATGGGTGCATCGATAGAACTTAAAGTATCTCCTGTTTTGATATCTTTGAAACCAACAGCGGCCACGATATCACCAGCCTCCACACTTTCAATCTGCTTTTGGTTTTTAGCATGCATCTGATAAAGACGGGAAATTCTTTCCTTCTTACCCGAACGAGTATTAAGGACGTAGGAACCTCCTTCCAACTTACCGGAGTAAACCCTCATAAAAGCCAATCGACCAACAAATGGATCTGTGGCAATCTTGAAAGCCAAAGCAGAGAAAGGTTCTTCAATTGAAGGTTTTCTCATTACATCCTCATCGGTATCGGGGTTGGTTCCCTTGATACCTTCAATATCCAAAGGAGAAGGGAGAAAAGCACAAACAGCATCCAATACAGCCTGAACTCCTTTATTTTTAAAGGCAGATCCACACATCATTGGAACAAATTTGTTATCCAATACCGCAGCTCTGATAGCTGCCAACATTTCAGCTTCCGTGATAGAATCCGGGTCATCGAAGAACTTCTCCATCAATGCCTCATCATATTCTGCGATGGCTTCAAGCAGCATCTCACGACGCTCCATAACCGTATCGGCTAAATCGGCAGGAATTTCTATCTCTTCGAAAGTCATTCCCATATCATCTTCATTCCAAACGATAGCCTTATTGGTAATAAGGTCAAC
>JAHDFN010000086.1:13109-16004 GCA_020628145.1 Saprospiraceae bacterium
TTGAAAGTATCTTCAGCTCCAATAGGAACCTGAAGGGCTACGGCAGGCGTACCCAGTTTTTCAAATACGTCATTCACCACAGTAAAGAAATCAGCTCCGGAGCGATCCATTTTATTGACGAATCCTATTCTAGGAACGTTATAATTGTCAGCCAGCCTCCAGTTGGTTTCGGATTGTGGTTCAACACCCGAAACTGCACAGAATAAGAATACCAAGCCGTCCAAAACACGAAGAGAACGGTTTACCTCTACTGTAAAGTCAACGTGTCCCGGCGTATCTATAATATTGAAATCGTAATCGGTACTTTTCCACTTCCAGTTGGTTTTGGTTGCAGCAGAAGTAATGGTAATACCTCTTTCCTGCTCTTGTTCCATCCAGTCCATAGTGGCGGCACCATCGTGTACCTCACCGATTTTGTGGCTGATACCTGTATAATAAAGAACCCGCTCGGTAGTTGTGGTCTTACCTGCATCAATGTGGGCAGCGATACCTATATTCCTAGTGTATGTTAGATCCTTTGCCATGATAATAGAGTATTAAGGAAATTATTAATAAATATATTAAGCTCTGAAATGAGCGAATGCTCTGTTGGATTCTGCCATTTTATGCGTATCTTCCTTACGTTTCACGGCAGCACCTTCATTTTTGCTCGCTGCGATCAATTCAGCAGCCATCTTATTGGCTATACCTTTGCCGCTTCTAGCACGGGCAAATCGAATTAACCATTTCATTCCAATGGAGATTTTACGTTCAGATCTGATTTCAGTTGGAATCTGGAAAGTAGCACCACCGATCCTCTTAGACCTCACCTCTACTTGCGGCATAGCATTGTTCAATGCTTTTTTCCAAACGGAATGTGGGTCCTCACCAGTTTTTTCAGCAATGATATCCATTGCATCATAAAACACCTTGAATGCGACACTCTTCTTTCCTTGCAACATCATGTTGTTAACGAACTGAGTGACCATTTTATCCTGAAATCGGGGATCAGGTGCAAGAATCCGCGGTTTTGGCTTCCTTTTCCTCATTTTATTATATTATTATTCCTTTTATCTAATTTGATTATTTCTTAGGTCTTTTGGTTCCGTATTTGGAACGGCTTTGAAGACGGTCGGTAACTCCGGCAGTATCCAATGCTCCCCTTACGATAGTATATCTTACCCCAGGCAAATCCTTCACACGACCGCCTCTAATCAGAACAATTGAGTGTTCCTGAAGGTTATGTCCTTCCCCCGGGATATAGGCAATCACTTCAATACCATTGGTAAGACGTACTTTCGCCACCTTACGTAAAGCAGAGTTAGGCTTCTTGGGTGTAGTCGTATATACACGAGTACATACCCCACGCCTTTGCGGACAAGCATCCAATGCACGGGACTTACTCTTCTCAACTATCTTTTTACGTCCTTTCCGGACCAATTGATTTATAGTAGGCATACTAAAGAATTATACATTTATTGTGAAGGGAGGACATACTCCCCCTAAAAAGCGACTGCAAAGATATGATTTATTTTCCAATAAACAAAAGTGGCATCAAAAGAATATATAAGCATTAAAATGATCATTCATCTGTATCGAAAAGGGTTTTGACCACATCCGGATGTTGCTGAAGGAATTCATTGAGTTTTCGGTGATTAGCCAAAAAAAAGATCTTTTTCCCGAAAGCGCCTTTTTCTTTGAAGTAAATGGTAATGACCTTGAACAATAGGAAATCACTTTCCTTTATCCTATCTACATTATGATATGGATACCTGAACCATTTGAAATAATTAGTTACATATACGAAATCCTTGTCCATCTCTACCCTTTTCAGTCTAAGTATGGTCATAGCAAAGAGTGCGATTCCCAATAACAACGTAATTCCCAATAGTGCTGAAAAGTAGTTCTTAGGGATGGTAGCCGGTTGCACATCCGTAAAGATCATACCGAGGGTAAGTGTCAGGAAGAATACTCCCCAGAATGAAGGAAAGAAGAATTTCCAAAATAGTGTGCCGGAAGAAGATACTGTTGTTTTCATAATTTAGTCAGTTCATGTTCTTTATCCCTATCTTTTTTCTCCACCCGTTTTGCAATGGTAATACTTAATTCATACAATATATATAGGGGTAACCCGATGAAGAACTGGGTAACCACATCCGGCGGCGTTATCAATGCCGCTAATAATAATATGGCAATGAAAGCATGTCTTCTGTATTTTTTCATTCCTTCAGAAGAAACCAAGCCGATTTTGGAAAGGAAAAATATGACAATGGGTAATTGGAAAACCACACCTGCGGGAATGGAAAAAATTGTAATTGAACTAACGAAAGAGGACAATTGTATGTTGGGAACGACTTCTGCCGAAATATCATAACCGACGAGGAAAGTAATGGCGAATGGGGAAATAATGAAATAACCAAATGCCACTCCTGTAAAAAAAAGGAATGAACATACAAAGACGATTCCCTTTGTATATCTTCTTTCATTTGCCTTCAGTCCCGGCCCGATGAACCGCCAGATTTCCCAAAAGACGTAAGGGAAAGCCAGTATGAACCCGGCCATGACAGACACCTTGAGGTGTGTAACGAACATTTCCTCCAGCTTAAGGGTAATCAAGTTGAATTCAGGGGGGGAAAAACAGGCTGCATCTCCCAAGCCCAGTTCGTTTGAAATCCAACAGGCCGCCTTATAAGTCAGGAAATCTTCATTTTTAGGCCAGAATACTACATTGTCGAAAAAGAAACTGCCTGAAATAAAGATCAATATCGCTCCTATGATTATGGCAATGAAAGATCGGATGAGGTGCCACCTCAACTCTTCCAAATGTTCAAAGAAAGACATTTCCTTGCCATCTGTTTTTTCCATTACATCAACATCAACTTGATCCAAAGGCATATGGCCTATTTATTTTAGTTC
>JAHDFN010000087.1:0-6062 GCA_020628145.1 Saprospiraceae bacterium
GCAAAGATAATCCTTAGGTACTAAATAGAAAAATGGCGGAGAACGAATTCTCCGCCATTCACATATCATTAGGAGTAGTTCACTCCTTATTTGTAAAACAGGGGCTATCTCAGGAATATTCTGAACTCTACCCTCCTGTTTTTCTGTCGCCCGGCCTTTGTTCCATTATCCGCAATCGGATTTTCCTCTCCATAACCGGCATGGGTCATCCGTACAGAACTGACACCTTTTGAAATCAAGTAATCAAAACAAGCCTTAGCCCTTTTCTTCGACAAGGCAAGATTTGTCGCATCGGAACCTACATTATCCGTATATCCACTAATCGAAAGACTATGGCTAGGATACTTGGCCATAACATTAGCTACCTGATCCAATATGGGATAAGAAGATGTGCGAATAGTAGCACTACCTGTTTCAAACTCGATACCCTGCGTAGCGAAGTTAAGGGTCTGCACATCCTCCTGTTTGATTTCAGGGCAGCCCTTGTTAGCAACCGTACCCGCAGTTGACGGGCATCGGTCATCCTTATCCGCAACACCGTCACCATCTTTGTCAGGACAACCCCCGAGCGACTTGGAACCGGGGACGGAAGGACATCGGTCGTCCTTATCCGCAACACCATCACCATCCGTATCCGGACAACCGTTGAAGGCCGCAACACCCGGGGTATTCGGACAAGCATCCTTTTCATCTGCTATACCATCACTATCCTTATCCATCACTACGATTTCTTCTTTAGGGCATCCGTTATTGGATGCAGGCCCTGCTTCAGTCGGGCAATTGTCCTTATCATCAGATACACCGTCATTGTCAGTATCCGGACATCCGTTGAATGCAGCAATACCTGCCATATCCGGACATTCATCTTCACTATCCACAATATCATCACCATCCGTATCGGGACAGCCGCCGAATTTTGCCAGACCGGCATCATCCGGGCAGTCATCCTTTTCATCTGCTACGCCATCACCATCCCTATCTGCAGGCTCGATTTCAACTTCTTCCACAGGTTCGGGAGCAGGTTTGGACTTAGGGGCAGCCTCTTTCCCCCATTGGAATGCCAATCCTACACCATGTACAAAATGATTGGTAAATGAATAGGTCTCATCACTGCTTTCATCCAAAGAGAACCTATATTCAGTAGAAATATTCGCATAAAAATTATCTGCGATCCTAAAGTTCAATCCTAACTCGGCTGGAAATTGTACATCCCAATTATCATTAGAATACATCGTCCCTACTCCTGTCGATAAATATGGAATGACAAACTGCTCCCTTTTCAACGCTAGAGAAAGCTTAGCCCTCAAATCGGCAGAAAGGAACAAACGATCCTTAAAAGTAATTACCCCTCCGGGTTGGAGCGTTCGGTAAGATCCCATCCTGAATGGAACACCTACCGCTAGGAAATCCTTAATCCCATAATAGTAAGATAATTCACCTCCGGCTGTCATTTCTTTGAAAACATCTTTGGGCTTCAGGAACTTCAGGCTGTATTCCCCATTGTCCGACTGCTTTGCATAAGGAGTCAGGTTATCAATACCCAAAATCCTGTATTGCATGAGATGATTACCTTCAAACTGAGACCATCCGGTTTGCAGCATAAGGGTTACTAGATAAATCAAACAGAATAAGTTTTTTTTCATCGTTATAGATTTTGATTTGCAATGTAGTTGAATAGAAGGATTCCTATTGTTTTTGTGTGGCTGTTTAAATCTGTAAGGATAAAGAAGTATCGCAAATGTATATACAATTATTGCTGAGGAAAACATATTCCCCCAGCAATAATATATAATTAACATATGTGAAAATTTCAATCAATCAACCCCCGGCCTTCCTTTTTGATCCTACCGTCCTTAACCAGTTTCTTCATCAAACGATCAAGGATGCCATTGATGAAATCCTTGCTTTTAGGTGTGCTATAAATTTTTGAGATATCTACAAATTCATTGATGGTTACCTTAACAGGAATGGTCGGAAAATACATCATTTCGGACAAAGCCAATTTCAGAAGAATCAAATCAATGATGGCAACCCTATCAGCATCCCAGTTCTTGAGTGCAGGCTTGATGATTTCCAGCAATTCTTCATCAAAGAAATTCGATTTATGAAGTAATTCTTCACCAAAATCCTTGGTAGTTTCTTCCGGAGGATAATATTTCATGAAGAAATCATCTGTAGAAGGCAGAGCTTTGATGGTTTTCTTTACCGTTCCTACAATAAGTGATTTATCATGTATCCAGTTTTCGAAACTGTCTTCCATGTAATCATTATAGGTTTCATTACCCATACAGAATCGGTATAGTTCTAGTAGGATTTCCTTATGCTTATCATTATCCGGCTCGGCAAGCATATATGAAGCATACTCTTCTTTCTTCGCAAATTCGGTATAGAATAACCGTGTCATATCCTTATCTATTTTGGATATGAGGGATTTCTTTTTACATATTTTCTGGAATGGCTCACTTTTGGATAAAGTATCAACCAATTCATTTTCAAAAACCTTGGGCTTGAAATTCCGATCCTCATCCGTAGGCAGGTATTTGGATGAGCGTTTGGATGCATCATTCAATGAGAATTTGGTGATATGCATCAACTGGAGGATGTTGAATAGGTACAAATCAAAGGATTGCCCAATACTTTCCAGGTATCGGGTTTTCATGATGTCATATGTTAAGGCTTCATCCAGCCTCTTCGCATATAACAATTGCATTATCTTGATGCGGATATTCCGTCTGCTTAACATGGTTTATCAGTCTGCTTACCTCTTTTCGGTATCACAAAGAAACACCTTATTTACAATATTACGCTAATCGCTACCAAATAATTCCCAAATATCTGGCCGATCATCATATTATAAAAAATAAATATATCTATTCTTCCTCCAAAAACGGGTATTTATAATCCATTGGAGGGAGGAAATTCTCTTTAATCGTCCTAGGTGATACCCAGCGATACAGATTCAGGATTGAACCCGCCTTATCATTGGTTCCGGAAGCCCTTCCTCCTCCAAAAGGCTGTTGCCCTACAACTGCACCGGTCGGCTTATCATTGATATAGAAATTCCCTGCCGAATACCTCAAGCGTTTCGTTGCATAATCCGTTGCATATCTATCTTCGGAAAAAATAGCTCCAGTTAAGGCATAGGGAGATGTCGTATCAACAGCCTCCAATATTTTATCGAAATCATTATCGGCATAAACATGAATGGTCAGTACCGGGCCGAAAATCTCTTCACACATCGTGGTACTATCTATCGTAGAAGAAAGAATGACCGTAGGCTCTATGAAATATCCTTTGGATTTATCATACCCTCCTCCCATAATGACTTCCACATCAGGATTTTTTTTCGCTTCCGCAATGTAATTGGATATCTTATCGAATGCTCTTTCATCAATAACAGCATTGATAAAATTACGGAAATCTTCGGGATCTCCCATTTTGAAGGATTTCAAATCTTCATTCAGGTATTTTTCAACATCAGACCAAAGTGATTTGGGGATGTAAGCCCTTGAGGCAGCAGAACATTTCTGCCCCTGGAATTCGAATGCCCCTCTGGAAAGGGCAACTGCCACTGCCTTGGCATTAGCGGACGGATGAGCCAGAACGAAATCCTTACCACCTGTCTCCCCTACCACTCTTGGATAGGATTTATATTTTGAAATATTGGCACCAATAACCTTCCAAAGATATTGGAAAACGGAAGTACTACCTGTAAAGTGAAGACCGGCAAAATCAGGATGCTCAAAGATAATATCACCTGCCACAGGTCCATCGGTTAAAATCAAATTAACGACACCGGGAGGTAATCCTGCCGCTTCGAAGACTTCCATGATCACCTGGGCAGAATAAATCTGTGTTTCTGCCGGTTTCCAAACAACGGTATTGCCCAACATGGCAGGAGCGGCACATAAATTGGCAGCAATGGATGTAAAATTAAAAGGTGTAATGGCAAAAATGAACCCTTCCAAAGGACGATATTCCAATCTATTCCAGGTAGCCGCCGGACTTTCGGGTTGTCCTAAATACATTTCCGTCATGTATTGCACATTGAATCGGAAGAAATCGCATAATTCACAAACCGCATCTATTTCCGCTTGATACGCATTCTTCGACTGCCCCAGCATGGTCGCTGCATTCATTCTTGCCCGAAATGGGCCAGCCAATAGGTCTGCGGCCCTTAGGAATATGGCTGCTCTTTCCTGCCAAGGCATGATTTCCCATTGGGTTTTGGCTTTCATTGCCGCATTTATAGCCTGATTGACATGAGAAGAATCTCCCTTGGAATAATGCCCTAACAAATGTGATGTTTCATGTGGTGGATGAATGGGCAATTTATTATCCGTATAAACCTTTTCTCCTCCGATATACATGGGAATGTCCCACTTTTCGGATTTCAATTGGGCTAGGGCCTTTTTCAATGCCTTTTTTTCCGGTGACCCCGGAGCATAACTCAAGACAGGTTCATTGGTTGCTATGGGTACTTCAAAATATGCGTTGGACATATCGTTCCGTTTTTTTAGTTAGGACTGATAGGATTCAGGGGGCAAAGGTAGGGATTTAATTGATTATTAGAATTTATTATGAATATAACCTTCCTTGTTCCTTATCTCTTCGGAATAGCAATTCCTTGGGGAAGGAATGGTGAGGGGTCACCTCCCCCCTTTATGATTTCACGAACTATCGTTGATGAGAAATGGGAGTATTGAGGTTCACTAATCAGAAAAATGGTTTCCAAATCATCCCCGACCATTGCATTCAGTTGTGAAATGGTTTTTTCATAATCGAAATCAGAAGCATTCCGCAAACCTCTCAGAAGGTAATTTGCTCCTACATCACTGCAATAATGTGCCGTCAGTTTTTCATAAGTATCGACAATCACTTTGGGTTCGTTGGCAAATACCTTTTCAATCCATTCTGTTCTTTGGGCCAGAGAAAAGAGATATTTCTTTTGGGAATTGATCCCTATGGCAATGATGATTTTATCAAAAAGAGGTACGGCTCTCCTTACCAATTCCTCGTGTCCTTTTGTAAAGGGATCGAAGGAGCCGGGAAATACTGCTGTTTTCATGATCTTCCGTTTAATTCAATGATATGATTTAAATCAACCTACATTTACTTTCCAACCAGCGTATATCATCTTGATCCGTCAACAAAGGTTTTACTTCTTTTAAAACCTTTCTATGATATTTGTTCAACCAGGATTTTTCTTCCAGGGTCAGCAACTTGCCATCCACCAGTTTCAAATCTATCGGAAACAAGGTCAGTGTTTCGAAGCGAAGGAATTTCCCAAATCCTTCATCTCTATCATCTTCTACTGCCAGAATCAGATTTTCTATACGAATTCCATATTGATCCGTAAGGTATAAACCCGGTTCATTGGATGTAAACATCCCGGCTTTCATTTGTTCCAGATAGCGACCCTGCATATTGGGGCCTATTCCTTGGGGGCCTTCATGGACATTCAAGAAAAAACCGACTCCGTGGCCTGTTCCATGACCGAAATTCAAGTTTTGTCTCCACAAGTATTGGCGGGTCAACGTATCCAATTGCAGCCCTGTCGTACCTTCCGGAAAATGTTGGGTTGCCAGGGCTATATGCCCTTTCAGTACTAAAGTGAAATGACGCTTCTGCTGTTCCGATGGTTGTCCCAAAGCAACCGTCCGTGTGATATCTGTTGTTCCATTATGATATTGGCCACCGGAATCCAATAATAGGATGCCCTCTTTTTCCAGCATCGCACAGGTATTCGGCATAGGGCGGTAATGAACGATTGCACCATTACCTTCATATCCGACTATGGCGGGGAAGCTTTCACCATAATAATCATCGCTTCCCTCTTTTCGGAAAGCTGCCAACCTATCAGATACCTCTACCTCTGAAACCTTACGTTCATCCAATTCCTTATCCAACCATCGAAACAAATTCAATAATGCAACAGCATCTTTGGCCATCGCCGCCTTAATATGTCCTACTTCTATAGGATTCTTAATGGCCTTCAATAAAGTGGTAATGGTATTCCCTTCCAAAACTTTTACATGTTCGGGAATCATTCCGAATAAAAG
>JAHDFN010000087.1:6072-8096 GCA_020628145.1 Saprospiraceae bacterium
ATTCATTTTGTCCGATCCTAAGGGAATAATCAATAGGCAAATCAGCGATGAATTGATTGATGGAATGATAAGCAGATATTTTTATGTCATCATTGGATAAACTGGCAGATATTTCATCCGATAACTTATCTCCATCAATAAACAGATGGACTTTTTCTTTTTCTACACAACAATAGGCAATGGTTACAGGGTTACATTCAACATCGCTCCCTCTGATGTTCAATAACCAGGCGATATCATCCAATGTTGTGATAAGATGTCCATCGACCGCCCCCATTTCTTTCCTTACTTCCTCAATCTTATCCTTCCTTGATTTACCGGTATATTTTACATCATGTTCGAAAACGGATGTTTTAGGAAGGGCGGGTCTTGTGTGCCAAATTTTCTTGAAAAGGTCTTTCCCGATTTCCAAGTCGAGCTGATGTTTCGATAAATCATTTTCCAATTTTTTAATGCCTGAAATAGAGAAATTCGCACCATCACATCCGATAATCTGTCCGGGTTTGAGTTTAGAGACCAACCATTCAAAAATGGATGGCACACCTGGGAGGCCGCCTTTCATCAATTGAATTCCCGATCCTTCCAATTGTTCCTCTCCTTGTAGGAAATAACGGGAGTCCGTCCAAAGGGCGGCGTCATAAAGTGTGACGACGACTTGTCCCGCAGAACCGGTAAATCCGGAAATCCACTCTCTAGTTTCCCAATGAGGTGCTACATATTCGCTTTGATGAGGATCGCCTGAAGGGATGATGTAGGCCTGCATCCCCTCTTGTTCCATTTCCCTTCTGAGTTTTTCTATTCTTTCCTTTATTGTCATCAGATATTATTCGGTTATCTGGTGGAATCTTGAAACATCCCACCCTTTATTAAGTTCGAATTGCACCGCAAAATAAGCATTCCATTATTGATAATCACGATTTAATCGATAATGAATCCCTCTCCATCTTCACGCTTTCAAAGGAATTTCTTAACATATATGTAAAATAAAAATACATTGGCACTTCTTTTGCTGTTGAAAATGAAACATAACGAAAAACCGCAAGCCTTTTCAGGACTATAATATTGACCGGTATGAAAACAAGTTTTATTGCCTTTGGAGTTGCCCTGATATTAATGGGATTGGGAGCATTCGGTGTTATCCAAACCGATGAATTGAAACATCACAAAAAAATCCTAGAAGAGAAGGATGTTGAGATTACTGCATTGAATCAGTTGATTGATGATGAAATGGAGCGTTCTACCGAACTGGAAAATCGGAATCAGGTATTGGAAGACAGTATTGTAGAACTGAATATCATCATTTACGACCTGAAACTCCAATTGGAAAAAAAGAACAAACGGATTTCCTATTTGGAAGGAAAAATCAAAAGAAGGAACATTGCCATTCAGGATCTAAAAGATCAGATTACCGGCTTGTATAGGAAACAATCGTTGGATAAGGGTACTATTGAAAAACTGGAACAAGACATCATCCTATTGAAGAAGGAAAGGGAAGTTGCCCAACAGCAACAACATGAAGTCATAGCAGAGAAGAAAGCGACACAGGCAGAAATCAGGGATTATCAGGACAATGTAAACGAGATGCAGGTTCTGACCGACATCTCTGAAAACACCACCGTGAGTTTCACCAATATCACGGGTCGAAAATTCAAGAATGGAAGGAAGATTAAGAAGATGAGAAAAAACATGAACGGATGGCAATATACCGACATCTCCTTCAAGTTGTCCCACCCGAATCACCTGGCTTTATTGGACAAACAATTCCTTTTGAAGGTTTATGATTTGGATAATGAAATGGTATTGACCTATTTAGAAGAAAACCCACAATTCCCTAATAGAAACCTAAAAGGCATTCCATTCAAATTCGATGGCAATACGATTGAATTGACGTATTGCAATATGCAAAAGAAAAAATCAGAAAATTACGAAATCAGGGTCTTCCTCATACACGGAACAGAGGAAATCGCATTGGACAAAGGCATATTCCCTTTTATCAAAAATGGGAAATTCATATCCATGTAAGA
>JAHDFN010000087.1:8196-15773 GCA_020628145.1 Saprospiraceae bacterium
TGGACAAAGGCATATTCCCTTTTATCAAAAATGGGAAATTCATATCCATGTAAGATAATCATAACACCGTGATGGCATGGAGGGAATCTCTTATAATTTGACGATTCTCTCCATTATTCGGTACTCTCCAAGGGAGAACGAAACTATATATACGCCCGAAGGCAAGTCAACCAAATCAATGGACTTACCTTTTTTCATGCTCCTTACCCAACGCCCGTTCAAATCCAACAAACCTATTTCCCCTCCGGATAAATCCATTTGACTGAAAATCTGAATCCGATCATGTGCAGGGTTGGGAACGATTTTAAAATCGGAAGGTATTTCCACAACATCATCAACATCGATAATCAGATCCTCATCCGAAATGATATCGGTATTGAACATACTCAAACCACCTCTGAAATTACCCACAACGATTTCAAAATAGCCATCCTCGTCAATATCAGCTATGTCAATGGCAACCTGATGTCCTTCCCTAATATCTGCATACCTATTGGTATCTTCAGTGAACGTTCCGTTCAGGCTATCCTGAACATTACTGAAGATGAAAATATCACCAAAGTAATTGGGACAGATGATTCTAGGTTCAGTACCGTTTTCCATGAAGAACTTAGGAGCGGCATATCCCCTTTGATCTATGGCCGAACCGAAATACATCACACGTACATCCACATTGCCCAAGCCATCGACATTGGGAGCTATT
This sequence comes from Saprospiraceae bacterium, assembly GCA_020628145.1. Taxonomy (GTDB): domain Bacteria; phylum Bacteroidota; class Bacteroidia; order Chitinophagales; family Saprospiraceae; genus JAHDCE01. Next base: position 8,900 of record JAHDFN010000087.1, read on the forward strand.
GTCTTATCTCCTTCAAAGGCGGGATTGCCGGGAGTTCCTATATTTTTAAAAAAGGCCATCCTACCCTGCTTGTATCCGGTAATGATATCCATCAATCCGTCACCATCCAAATCACCCATAGCAGGAACGCATTTCACTCCCCCGAAAATGGATTGGTATTCCGGAATAATGGTATTGAATACAGCCGGTCCATCACTTCCCGTATTTTCAGCATAAAATATATCACCATCTGTCTGCCCGATGAGTAAATCCATATCTCCATCTCCATCCAAATCACCGAAAGCCGGGGCCAGATTCCTATCCGTATATTGGCTGAAACCCAACCAATCTTCATCTACCATTGTAAATTCGGGAACAGTGGAAGTCCCTGTATTTTCAAACAATACCAAACGAGTATCGAAATTGACACCACCATTGTAATATCCATCGGTTCCGATAACGATATCCAACAACCCATCTGCATTATAATCGAAAAAAGCGGGCTTGCTCCCTTGCCCTAAATCCACTCCATCTCCAACGAGAAAATCCTTTCGGATAAAATTGAAGGCTGCTTCTCCGCTATCCGAGGTATTTTCGTAATACCAGGCAACTTCCTTATTCACTGAAGCTCCTTCATCATTTGGTCCTGCTACCAAATCCTTTCGGCCGTCATTGTTCAAATCCAAAACAAACGGTGCGGGAAAAATAGGAATATCGACTGGGGTATTGTAAGAAGGGAATGCTGCATCCAATTCGTCGAACCAAGGCGAATCATCATTACCGGTAGCAGAGCTCTTCAGGTAACCCAGGGTGTTGATAGTGATGTCTCCTACCAATATTTCGATATCTCCGTCATCATCACTATCCCAACAAGCCAATGTAGAACCGGCATGGGCCCCTCCTGACAGAGATAGATTTTCATCCGCACATTCCGCCGGGTTGTTACTCAACAAAATATCAGAAGAAGTACCACTTTCAAGGAATTCCCCCCAACATTCATCTGCCGCTAGGAAAATCAGGCTATCCGCTCCATATCCCATTTCCTGAGATTGGTTTTGATAGTAAATGATTTTATTTCCTGCCTGGCTGAAGTTCATGACATCCAAATCTCCATCGAAATCGACATCCAAAAAAGAAGGAATGTCCACATATGCGGCATAAATCCCTACATCCAATCCATTGGACAAAGGGTAACTCAGCAATCCACTGGAAAGTCTTGGGTTATCATATTTTTCGAATGACAATTCATCATCCCCATTAAAAAATCCACGATACAATTCTATACCGGGAATACCCGGAGCATTGGAATAGGTAAACAAATCATAAGCCCCATCGTTATTGTAATCAGCCATCAATACCCAACTGTTCAGTTTTTCAGGGAAGTTTTTGGCGTATTGAGGAGCAAAAACATAATCGATTTCATTAGGTGTTCCCTGATTAATAAATGTTAATGAAATATAACCAGCCCTATCGAAAACCAATAAATCCAGAACGCCGTCGTTATTGAAATCCGCTGCCGAAAACTGCGGATTATTCATTCCTCCAATAAAAGGTTGCAGATAATCCGAACCATTCATTTTTTTCACATTTATATCCATTCTTTCTCCTGCTATTTGAGTAAATAAAGGAACAATGGAAAAAGACATCATTATTAATAGTCCAATAATATATCTAAGCATAATCCTATTTTATTTTTCACGACGTCCAAGATAATCGATTACATCCAATACCTCATCATTCCTACCTCTATTCGATAAAAAACGGTAATTATATAACAGCAAGTTGAAAGAAACCTTGTCAGATTTCCCAAATAAATCTGTCGCCCTATAGCGAAGCGGAGGCTTTTTACTAAATTAGCCCCTGCCGATACTGGCGAATGACCTATTTAGCTCAATAAATTATGGCCGGCCACAAGCACGTACCTGATGAAAAAATAATTGAAAACAAGGAATTGAATATTTGGGAAGCCCTTATTCCCATTCTTATTCTAATCGCCATGCTTTCATTTAATATCTTTTATGCCGATGGAGCATTTTTCGGCGATTATTCCAATCAGATCATACTTTTGATCGGAGCTGCTATCGCATTGGTCGTCGGTCTTTTCAATAAAGTCTCTATCCAACAAATGATTTTGGAAATATGGGACAATCTCAAAAAGACGACGGTTCCCATCATCATTTTGTTATTGGTCGGGGCATTGGCCGGAACATGGCTGGTAAGCGGAATCATCCCTACTATGATTTATTATGGGCTTCAAATCCTAAGTCCTTCGATTTTCCTACCGGCCTGTATCATTATTTCATCTGTCATTTCTCTGGCGACGGGTAGTTCCTGGACAACTTCGGCAACCGTAGGTATCGCTTTGATAGGTATAGGTCAAGCCATAGGAATGCCGGCCGGGATGGTAGCCGGTGCTGTGATTTCGGGAGCTTATTTCGGAGATAAGATGTCTCCCCTTTCCGACACAACCAATCTGGCACCCGCAATGGCCGGGACGGATTTGTTTACACATATCCGCTATATGACTATTACTACGGTTCCTTCGATTATCATTGCCTTAATCGTATTCATCGTATTCAGTTTTACTGTAGAAACCAAAGGAGCTACCGATATTTCCCAATTGCTTACCGCATTGGAAAAAGATTTCAATATCACTCCGTTTTTATTTGTTGTCCCTTTAGTTGTCATCCTGCTGATATTGAGAAAAACCAAGCCTGTTTATGCCCTTTCGATGGGTATATTATTGGCTTTGGTGGCTGCATTTATTTATCAGGGCGATATTTTAACCGCGATTTCGGAAACCGGTTCGCAATTCATGGGAGCCATCAATTCCATTTTCTTTGAGACGCAGATTGAATCCAATAATGAAACCCTAAAGGAATTGTTCAACAGTGGCGGAATGGTGGGCATGTTATGGACTATCATACTTGTGGTCTGTGCAATGGCCTTCGGAGGCGTGATGGAAGCTATCGGGGCATTATCCAGAATCAGTAGCGCCTTACTTTCCCTTTCAGATTCCATCTTCGGATTATTCGCAAGTACCGTTGCCAGTTGCCTAGCCCTTAATGTTACCGCTTCCGATCAGTATCTGGCAATCGTCGTACCGGGGAAGATGTTTACTAAAGCCTATGAAGACAAGGGCCTTGCACCGGAAAATCTGAGCCGGACTTTAGAAGACTCGGGAACCGTGACTTCCGTTCTGGTTCCTTGGAACAGTTGTGGAGCTTACCAAAGTAGTGTTTTGGGTGTTTCGGTTTTTGATTATTTCCTTTATGCCATATTCAACTGGATTAGTCCATTCATGACCCTTCTTGTCGCTGGCTTGGGCATCAAAATCCGCCAAATGAATGGCAAAGTATAATGTTTATGATAATCCGATTATTTTGGATTTCGATACTTTGTATCCATTTTTGCCATTGTGATTTCTCTCAGGAAGTCGGGGATGCTGCTGCACCTACAGTTGATGTAACTCCTTCTCTAGGCTACAAGGAAACGAGACCGAATAAAAAACTTATCCAACTGGGAACCCTAGAGGAAAACCAAGCATTTGAAGTTTTCCTCAATACCATCCGACAGCACATGGAGCAACATGAGTTAAAGGGTATTTTAAAATTATCCGATCCATTACAGCATAGTATCCAAACCGATGAAATCAATATGGAAGTGTGTCAATATCTCAAAGAAAATTTCAACCTGAAAAATGCCGGGAATAAATCTGACTGTGATTTACTGAATACCATTTCAAGATGGGAATATGACGGTTATGCCCCTGATGAGCATTTCACTTATATAGTAAAGGGTAAGGTAACTTTCGAGGATGGATTACCTCAGAATTTTTCATTCTGGGTCAATCAACTTACAGAATCGACATGGATAATTACCGGAGCTGTTGGTTAGAGATTTAAATAATACATTTTATCACATCTTTCTGTAAAAGGTGCATTTTCATCCAAAACGAATCCATATTTCTCATACATGAATATAGCCTCTCTTAGCACCGATGCTGTTTCCAACATCACTGTCTGATATCCCAACTCCTTAGCTTTGAAAAGAAGAAAACGCATCATAAAATGTCCGATTCCTTTTCCCCTACAGGAAGACAACAGATACATCTTCCTTATTTCAGCAATTCCTTTTTCATGTTCCTTCAATCCGAATGTTCCAACAATTGCCCTCTCCTTGTTTTCAATTACGCCAAAGAATCCGTCAGCATAAAAATCGGCAGGAGCCATTAAATCCATATCGGTTTTTCCTTTATCTACAGGCAAACCATATTCTTTCAAAACGGTAAAAACCACTTCTTGAACAGCATCGGCATCAGCATTGGTTGCTCTTCTCCAAGTATAACCTTCTGTCAATTCTAATTTTCTGTGCATATTCTTATTAAAAACGCAAGAGGTCAATTTCCATTTTTGGAAATTGACCTCTTAGTTATTACAATTTACAAAGTTATTCTATTTCACTTCTCCCTGAGATGCTGCATAATTCACCAATAATTGACCGGCTTTACGCAATTCGGTTTTCACATCAGTAACAAACCCCATTGTCACATCATTATCTATCCGTAACGAGGTTGTCATCTTATCCCTATTCCTTTCAGGAACTTTTAGTTTTTTCTCCTCAACAAAAAATGGGATCTGACTCACTTTGGCAAATTTATCATTCAACTGCAACTGTGGAGCAGTACCATAATCTTCCTGATACCTTTTTAAAGGTTTCCCGATATACATGTAGGTAACCAAACTCTTGTCTTCCAATTCCTTCAACTCACTGGCAATCGGGACTTTCACATCTACCTTCAATTCCGCATTTCTAATCACGGTTACTACCATGAAGAAGAAAAGTAACATGAATACGATATCCGGCAAAGATGCCGTACTGATACCGGGAGTGGAATTACCTCTTTTCTTTTTAAATTTTGACATGATTCATAATTATTATGATGGAAGAATCATTATTTGCCTTGAGTATCTACAGGCTCAGCTTCGGAAATCACCAATGGAATCTTGTCCTGAATGGCTTTCTTTGCACTATTTGGCAAATCCTCATATACTTTCTGATATTCTTTTTCTGCCTCAGCATCCCAAAGTTCGTTATAAGCCCCTTTCAACTCATTATAAACCTTAAGATAGGTTTCATAATTCGTTCCACGGTCATTCTTCAATGAAACAATAGCCTTTGAAGGTTTTTCAGCCAAATCCTCCCTTCCTTCAGGGTTCATGATGAATTCCTTACAGTTTTTACGTAAGTCCGTAATCTGTGTCGGCTCTCCCCTAACCAATAATTCATTGTTATAGTTCACCAATACCGAGTAAACATTACGGGTATTCAACTGTGTAGGATCGACTTCCTCATCCGACCACGGCGGTAATTTCACACGGATACCTTTTTCTGCATTGATAGTTGTCGTAACCAGGAAGAATATCAAAAGTAGGAAGGCAATATCGGCCATTGAGCCGGCATTGATTTCCTGAGACATCCGTTCTTTTTTCTTTCTTAACTGCATAAGGCAATAATTAAAAGGATTAACGGAATAGGTTCATCACCTCGGAAACAACCAACCCAAGGAAAGACAATCCTCCCAGGATCATAGTTGTAATCAAAGCTCCTCCAATAAAACCACTTTTCCCGGGTGTTATGAAAGAAAAGGCATCTGAAGGATTTTCTCCTTCGATAAGACCATTGAACTTAGTAATGGCAGCCATAACCCCATCACCATCTCCCATGCCTTTGGCAATCATGAAAGCAATAAGGAATATCACAGCCAAAGCTCCCAAACCAATCAGACTTCGCATAGAGCCTTTGGGGTCTCTGGCAATCCCCATGACACCAAAAACCAACATGGCTAAAGCAGATAAGATTGTCAATATGATGACGGCATAAAGACCTACATTGAATATACTGGTTTCACTTAGGTAAGCGATGCCTTCACGGGCACTCATATTGGCCGCTTCATCCAATGTACTGCCATTGGCGGCTATCATTCCGAAGAAAATCAAAGTGAAGAACAAGCCTATCCCCAGCCCGATTACCTGACCGTATTTTGATAGTAAGTTATACATAATAATAAAATTTAGAATGAAATTTAATTGATACAATTCATAGGTTTACCCGAAGTAAACCTATCGGTGTTTTTCAACTAAATTCTACTATTTGAAAATCTTATTCTCTACCATCAAATCCACCAAACCAATGGATGATTCTTCCATTTTGGTGACGATGCTATCGATTTTGGATACAATATAATTGTAGAAAATCTGTAGTATAATCGCTGCAATCAAACCGAATACAGTGGTCAAAAGGGCAACCTTGATACCGCCGGCAACCTCACTAGGTACGATTTCCCCGGATGCCTCAATCGTATCAAAGGCCTGAATCATACCGATTACCGTACCCATGAAACCAAGCATCGGTGCAATGGAAATGAATAATGAAATCCAAACCAAGCCTTTTTCCAAAAGCCCCATTTGAACGGCGCCATAGGAAACGATGGCCTTTTCTACACCTTCGGGGCCATCTCCGGCTCTTTTAAGTCCTTCATACAATACGCTTGCCGTGGGTCCCTGAGTGGACTTACAGGCTTCTTTAGCTCCTTCGAGATTACCTGTCTTCAGGTTATCATCAATGGAAGCCAATAACTTATCCGTATTGGCGGAAGCGATATTAAGTGTGATAATACGCTCAAGAGAAAAAGCCAAACCCAGAATCAGTGCTACGAGTACGATACTCATGAACAACCAACCCCCTTCGATGAACTTTTCTTTAAGGATTTGGAATGAGCTTGCGGCATAACTAGCCTCAGTTACAAATGTAACAAGCCCCAGTACGAGGAAAGGTACAGAATACTTACGCATGATGACGAGATTTTTCGTGTCAGTTTTAGCTAATAGGATAT
>JAHDFN010000088.1 GCA_020628145.1 Saprospiraceae bacterium
GATTTCGAATTTTTCAGGAAGCATGGGCAGGTTATCCAAACTCCAACTTTTCCAGTGACTGTGGTAGTCGTCAGGAGAATACAGTTCACAGAAATGCCCGAAAGTCCAGGTTACTTGGTAACCATTGCCTTCCCAAAACCCATCCTTTCTGGAACGGGCACCAATGATATGGGCGATTTCCTTCGCTACACTGGGCTTTTCCGCTATACAGACTTTCATACGGTGAAGGTACGGATTGGGATTTGAATTATAGAATGAAAATTCTTACCGAATTCGTACATTTGGGATTTGTAGGAGATTGAACAAAAGACATTATTACATGGCAAAGAAAACAAAAGGAAAAAATACTCCAAATAAGAAAGATGATAAAGCATCTATTGAAACACCGAAAAAAGAAAGACCGGCATTTTATTATCTATTGGGAATTCTTGCTTTAGCAGCTATTGTTTTTCTCCCTGCGGTCAATCATGATTTTGTCAATTGGAATGACGATTTATTCATCTTGGGCAATGAAGCCATCGAAGGATTGGCTGCCGAAAACATCTCGGCTTTTTTCTCCGGACCAGTTAATGGTATTTATCAACCGATAACTTTTATGACCCTAGCCCTCAATTTTGCCATTAGTGAATATGATTCGGGTTCATATATCGGATTGAATATTCTCTTACACTTGATGAATATAGCCCTGGTGTTTTTCCTATTATACAAATTGACAGGGAACAAAATCCTATTGGCATCTCTGGCGGCATTGTTGTTCGCCCTACATCCTATACAGGTAGAGCCTGTCGTTTGGGTTTCGGAAAGGGGGAGTATTCTTTTTGCGACTTTCATTTTGGGAAGTCTCTTGTCTCTCCTCCATTACCAAGAAAAAGGGAAGATGATTTTATATATCTTATCCATTATGCTTTTCGCCGATGCAGCACTTACAAAACCTTCGGCTATCATGATGGTTCCCGCTCTGGCCGGATTGATTTATTATCAAAAAGGACATGCTCAAAAACCGATGCAGTGGAGCAGATTATTCCCATATTTAATTATTGGATTTGTCGGCGTTCTTTTACACCAATCAATGGAAACCGGTGAGTTGGTAAATAATAATTATGGGGTATCAGATGGAGTTTTCATTGGTTGTTATAATGCAGCGGCCTATTTATCCAAAATGATTTTTCCCATAGGATTGTCACCCTATAATCCTTTCCCTTCCGAATTACCTTCGTTAATGAAAATGGGGCCTTTGTTCCTCGTTGTTCTTATAGCATTGGTTGCTTTGAGTTTGAAATATACAAGGGTCGTTCTTTTCGGATTTGTATTTTATCTTTCATTTATTCTTTTTGATTTACAATTTTTACCGGAAGGAGAAATCATGTCTGCGAATAAATGGGCTTACCTCCCTTCCCTGGGAATTTTCTTTATTTTGGCTCATGGGATAGATAGTGTTTTTACGAATACAAAAAGCAAATTATACAATTCAAGATTTATTATCGGTGGGATAGCTGCTGTGGCGGTATTGGCAATGGTTTATTTAAGTTCTCAAGAGAATAAGGTCTGGACGGATAGTGAAACTTTATGGTCGAGAGCAATTGAAGTAGCACCGGAACAATTGTCCATTCCACACAATAACCGAGGAATACATTATCTGTATTCGAATGAACAGGAAAAAGCTATGTCCGATTTTGATGAAGCTATAAAAATCAATCCTGATTTTGCAGGAGCTTATCGGAATAGGGGGGTAGTATTAGAAAACATGGGGCGAACAACCGAAGCAATTTCAGATTTGGAAAAAGCGATTGCCCTAGAACCTGATGATGCCCAATCCCATGCGAACCTCAGCCATATTTTTTTCCAAAAAGAAGATTATAACAAAGCCTTGGTTTATGCTTCCGATGCGATAAAATTGGATCCTAATCAGGTAGATGCTTATTTGGATCGGGCTTTCGTATTCAGTACGATTAATAATTTTCCTGCTGCGGTCAATGATTATAATAAGTATTTGGAAGTAAGGCCCAATGACGATAAGGCATATAGTTGGAGAGGAGCTGCATTACGGGAGTCGGGCAGAATGGCCGAATCCTTGACGGATTTCAATAAGGCTATCGAAATAAACGCACAGGAAAGGATTTATTATTTTCAACGTTCAATGACTTTGGAGGCCTTGGGTCGTGTGGATGATGCCTATCAGGATGTGATGAGAGCCAAGGAAATGGGCTTGCCTATTGAAGATGAATATATCCAAAGGTTCGGAAAATAAAAACACGAATGTAATTGCGGAAACTTCAATTTCTAAAAATGTAATGTCAGTTACATTTTATTATCCTAAGTACCTAATTATGATTTTTTGAGATGCTTTTTTCATCTTGATGGGAGATTGAACAATTATTAAATATGAGTCCCATGAAATTAGAATTCGTTTTTTGCCTTTTGATGGCCTTTTTCATATATGTACAAATTGGATGATAATTTTGTTTATATTGTTAAACTTATGAAAATATTCATTTTGTGATGAATTCTATTTAAAGTGGTTTGGTATTACTATAACAGAATAACTTTCCTTTGGAAATAGTATTTCTTTCTTCATCTTCTGGAATCGGGAAGTAAATTCTTTTATTGTTTTTTGTAAGTTGATTTACCTGCTAACTGATTTTACGGTTTGGGAAATGATTTGTATTTCTGTAGAACTATAATATCTTGATTTATAAAATATTCTTTTATGGAAATTAAAAGACATATTATAGCAACAAGTGGCGGATTCGGTATAGAGCCGGAAAATAAAAAAATGGATCTCTATATACTTTCCCTATGCAATTCGGATAATCCGAGAATATGTTTTCTGCCTACGGCGAGTGGAGACGATAAAAATTATATTGAAAGATTTTATGGCTTTTTCAATAAGGAGAATTGCAAGCCATCCCATTTGAGTTTGTTTCGAGGTAATATATCGAATATTGAAAATCATTTATTGGAGCAGGATGTCATTTATGTCGGAGGAGGGAATACGAGAAACATGATGGCGATATGGAAAGATAGGGGTGTTGATGAAATGCTTAAAAATGGTTATGGGAAAGGAATAATCATGGCCGGGATAAGTGCCGGTTCTCTTTGTTGGTATGAAGAGGGAATAACGGATTCCATTCCGGGGAAATATACCCGTATGGAATGCCTGGGCTTTTTAAAAGGAAGTAATTGCCCTTTTGCAGATAAGGGTAAAAAAGAAACGTACATTAAAATGATTGAAGAAGGCGAAATGAAAGAAGGAGTAGCCACTGAAATCGGTGTAGGTGTTCATTATGAAAACGAAAAGATAAAATGTATATTCGCCAGCAGGGAAAATGCCAAAGCCTATTTAATATCGATGGGAGGAATAGTAAAAAAAATCAATCCTACCTATTTATATAAATTGTAAAATATGAAATTGAAGACCAGTGTAATGTTGTTGATGTCAATCATTATTCTTTCCTGTAATCCTCCGATTAAGGAAGAACCCCGGGTTGAAGAAAAGCCAAATCTTGTTCTTGCAGGAAAAATAGATGAATATTTTGATGCACTTAAGGGACTCAAAAAGTTCAATGGAGGTGTTTTGTTACAACAGGGGGAAGATGTAATTATCTTTAAGGATTATAATATGCAATCTGATGAAGGGAACAGTCTTCACGTGAATAAGCATTCACAATTCGATATCCATTCCATTTCAAAATTAATGGCTAAAGCCTGTATTGTGAAATTGGAAACAGAAGGACTGATTAATAAGGGAGATAAAATAAAAAAATATATTCCAGATTTTCCTAGAGGGGAATTAATTACTATTCAACACCTCCTGGATAATAGTTCGGGGTTGCCCCGTAGGTTTGAGGATCCACCTGGAAATCTGATAGATAAGTCGCCGGAAGATTTAGTGGAATTGATTAAAAAAGAAGAATTATTGTTTACTCCCGGAAGTGAAACATTATATTCGAATTTGGGGTATCAGTTGATTTATTACATTATTTCAACAATCACGAATAAACCTTTTGTCCAATATCTTAATGATGAATTTTTCATTCCTTTAGGTATGAATAAAACGGGAGCACATTTTTTTCTAAATAAAAATAATTTGACAGACCCGATAATCAATCATGTTTATGATGATGATAATGATGAAATTGTTGTTGTTCCTAATTATCTGAAAACCGAAAAAAACCAAGCCAAGCTTTATTCCGATATTGAAGATTTATTAAAATTCATCAATCATGTAAAAAAAGAACCGTATAAAGACGCCTTGAAAAGAAAAAGTGGAAAGTTAGGTTGGTCAGGAGGAGGGGATGGTGTTTTTTCTCATGCGGAAGCCAATCTTGAAGCAGACTATCAATTTATTTTGTTTTCCAGTTATGATGAAATTCCTTTCGGTACGATATTGGAAGATGTTGAAAAAATAATGACGGACCAGCCCTATGTTTTACCGAAGGAAATCAATCGTAAACCGGTAAGGTTGAGTAGGGATTTAATGGAAAAATTTGTAGGGAAATTCGATATGAAAGAATTCAACCATGATGAATTTGAAATCAGAATAGAGGAAGATGATTTTGTTTTTTATCAGAATGGGGAAAGGCAAGGTGTTTTGCAAGCTGAAAATGATACAACACTTTTCGGCGATCCGAAAGACGAGGATTATTTTATTCTTCGTGAAAATCAAGAGGGAACTTACAACCTCATATATAAATACAAGCAGATCGATTTTGTAGGGGAGGGGAAATAAGGCGAAAAAACAAACGGTATCAACATTTGATACCGTTTGTCCGAATTGGTTTCGAATTGAAATCAACCCACGGGCGTCAACATATAAACGACTCCTCCGGCAAGTGTAATGGCCAATACCCAATAAACCACACTTAATAGAATCCAACCCGGGCTTTTCTGTTCGAAAAGACTTTTACTAACCAAAACGGGAGCTACGTATAAGATGGCCGGCATGAATCCATGATACATTCCATGGACGAACTGATGCATTCCTTCTTCGGTGTGTCCGGCATATCGGGAGAGGGCGTATGCCAGTACTCCTGCCATTAATAATGCCCCCACCATAATCATCGGATTAGGGGATTTCATGTCTTCTTCCGTTAGGCCGGCACCTTTCATCCAAGCATTTCCGGTAACTTTGGGATGAAACCAAATCCAACCCAGCATCATAATTAAGATTGCTCCTGCAAGCATGGCTACATATTCCATAATCGTATCGTTTTGATGAAAAAAATAAACAGCTATGTGTAAAAATAATAGGATTTTAATCAAACCGCAGGTTTAATATGGAAATATTATAAGGCTAGGAAAGAAAGTAGAGTGCTTTTTTGGTGTGTTATATTTTAATGAATTTCCCTGAATGCAATGTCGAACCATCGTTTGAAATTGCAGATATGATATAAATCCCTTTGGGGAAATCCGACGTGTGAATACTTTTTTGGGAAAAATCAAAAGATTGTAATTCCTTTTCAAGAAATATTTTTCCGGAAATATCCGTTATTTTTATTTTTTCCAAATCGCATTCTTCACATTGTATATGGATGTGGTTCAGGGAAGGATTGGGGAATATTTTTAATTCCGTTTTTTTTCTGTATTGTATCATTTCAGGCGGGGAGGATTTATAAGATGCCCAAGGTCGGGCTTGTTTAATGATAAGCTTGTTGTCATGTGTTATTTTATATTCGATATCCATTGCGAATTCATCATCATTTCCGGCTCCATATAGTTCCCGGAATTCATCATGGATGATGTTGAGATGATTCCTTATTTGATCCAAATATTCTCCACTCATGATAAGGGTGTTGCCGGGCATGAGGTTGGAATATCCTACAACAATAAAATCATTGCCGGGATTTGAATATTGATCAAGTAGAATTTCTTCGGCTACGGTATTGGTTTCCGGGTTGGTAATGAGTGCATCGCCGATTTGTGAATTGAGATAAAAGGTGTTTTCGGTTTGATAAATCGGATCGGTGCTTACGCCTACACCATTGGCTTTTTCATTCGGATAATTCGGATGGCATAAAATACCCATCGAAGTAATGAAATGATTCACTTTGTAAAACGCCCTTTCATCGAATGCACGAAGACTCCATAAACTGGCATATACCTGTTTTATGGATTTGGAAATATGTCCTTCTGTGGGATGTTGTGTTTTGGAAATATATAACCCGGCACCATTAAAACCCGGCAAATCTTCATTATTCGTACTGGATCTGCATCTAATCGAAATTCCTTCAGGGAATGATTCCTGCATTAAGGATAATTCATTAATCATCCAAGCCGGCATTGCTCCATTATTTATTTTATTTCTGAATTGTTCCAACATTTCATCCCTCAATTCTCGGCTATTCTGAAAATTCGGATTTTCCACCATTAATTCGGCCTCTTCGAATAATTGATTGTATTTCATGAATTCCCGATAAAAATGGAAGGGAATGCCGAAACCATCGGGAATGGTTCCTTCGGGAAAACCGAAGGTTCTCATCGTGGCGACATTGGCACATTTGGCACCGAAGCCGTCAGACATTTCGAAACGGATTTCATCTAATGGTAAAATGGACGTGTGGGATAAATCCAAGGGTGGGGAATTCTCATTTTCCGGTCTTAAGTTTTCAAACCATGTGTTGACCTCATCCGGTTCGGCTTCCCTTATGAAATAATTGCCGGGTTCTACCTTAAAATAAATATAATGATTCAATAAATCGGCAATCGAATCTATCGCTAGAGGATTACGGATAAATGCATTGGGAACACCATCCTGTATAGCCCTCAAATTGACATGGGATAAAGGTGTCTGGATAACGGATGTCATAATGCCTCCGACCCGTGGAAGGTGGTTGGGGAGGGATTCGTAAAGAACGATATCCATTGGGCCGGGAATTTCATTCGGATTCATTCTTCGGAAAAAACCGAATCCTTCTGCCGGGTTCAATCCCCAATAATCAATGTCTGCAAAAAGTTCGGATTCCATTAGGACGGGTATTCTGGAATTTTCATATAATTCAATATCCTGAAGATATTCATCTTCACTATTGGCGGTAACGAAATATGAAAGATTGTTTTTAAGGAAAGGCATATTGGTTGCCAATAATTCATGTGTCCGTTGGACGGTTTCGAAATCATCTCCATGTCCTACACTATAATTGAATGCGAAAGTGCCGGGATTGCCATTGTTCGAAATAGTGGAAGGATGGAAAATGATTTGCCCTTTTTTTACATCTTCCCCGACATGGCTTACGCCAATTGCATTTGCAAAATCACTGTGAAGATCATGAGTGTTGCTATTGGTAAAATAAATTTTCGGATGGTCGGAAAAAAAATCATTAATGATAAACTTGACATATCTTTTTCCATTGAGGAATTCCGACCATTGGACATATTCCTTAGTGACGGACAAAGAGGAAAAAGTCGAAAAATTATCTATTAATACTGAACCGTGGAAAATATCTATGGGTGGGGCGGGATTCAATGGAGCCTGTGATGGTGCATTCTGAAATTCTGTCATGTCATCCACTCCATCTCCATCCATGTCTAATGGATTATTGATAGGGAATTCCAAAATCCGGTAATGTTCTATGGGATAATGCCCCAATGGTTCGCTGATGATGGTCGATTCCGACTCGCCTAAGGTGATGGAAGTTGCCAATTTGAAATCGCTTTGAGTATCATGTCTGATTTCTAAAACATAATAATTATCGGTATTCGAATTTATTTCCAGTTGTACACGGCCGTTATCATCAATTGAATAATCGTTTATCGGAATTTGCTGGCTGAGAATGGGGAAGTATAAATGAATAAACAGCAAGAATGGGAGCAGGTCTCTTAAATGTTTTCTGTTATTCATGACTTCCGGTTTTTTGATTTGGTATATTTGTTAATACAATATATCGAAAAAAAAACTATCAATGATGATGAATGGGATGGCAATGTCCCTTGTTTGTCGGGGAGTAGCAGAATTAGAATGTTTGTGATATGAAAAAGAGTTATGAAAATGGTTTATCAATACTAAAGATGGCTTATATTGCAAAAGTGAGTTGTTCAATAGGAAAAATATAATAGATATTATTACGAATTGTTTTTTATGGAGATAAAAAACAATTCGTAATAATATCTAATAAATGGAGGCGATGAAATCTGAATTCTATGAATTATCCGAAGGTCGGATACACTATAAAACCGGAGGGGAAAAAGAAAATGATACGATTATCTTTCTGCATGGATTCCCTGAATTCTGGTATTCCTGGAAGCATCAATTGGCATATTTCTCAAAGGAATACCATGTGGTTGCACCAGATATGAGGGGCTATAATCTTTCTTTGAAACCTACTCGGGTAGAAGAGTATAAAATCGATATAATTGCCAATGATATTTTAAATCTGATAGATCATTTAGGTCAACGGAAAGTATATCTTGTGGGTCATGATTGGGGGGCGGCTATTGCTTGGCATTTATTGTTGTTGCACGGTGAAAGATTCCATAAAGGGGTCATATTGAATGTCCCACATCCCATTGTATTCAAGAATAAATTGTTTACGAGCCTACGCCAATTATCGAAAAGTTGGTATATGTTTTTTTTCCAAATCCCTTTTCTGCCTACTCTCTTATTAGGTAGGAATAATTATCAACAGGCTGCTAAGATGTTGTTGGATTCAAGTAATGAAGGAAGTTTTTCCGAATCGGATTTGGAAAAATACAAGACGGCGTGGAAAAATGAGGAGTCGATGAAACATATGATAATGTGGTATAAGGCCGCATTGCGGAATCCCTCCCAAGCTATGGTATATGAAAATAAAAAAGTCGAAGTCCCCCTGAAGATAATCTGGGGAAAAAACGATTTGGCCTTGGTGCCGGAAATGGCTGAGGAAAGTCTGGAGTTCTGTACAAACGGTGAACTTGTTTATCTGGAAGAAGCTACCCATTGGGTACAACATGATTGTCCGGAAAAAGTGAATTGGCTAATAGAAGGCTTTTTCAAGAAATGAAATCCCTGTTGAATTCCTGTGGCCAGACCAAATTGTAATTAGACGCCATCTCAATTTTTTTTTGAAATGGTGTCTAATAATTGAGTATGAATTTGGATAAATTTTCTCCGGTATTCAGATTCAGTTTTTTTCGCAAACGATACCGTGCAATTTCAACGCCCCTCAAAGAAATACACATGATATTGGATATTTCTTTTGTGTTTAGATTCAACCTTAAAAATGCACATAACTTTTGATCGTTGGCAGAAAGATCATTGAATTCTGTTCGGATTCTGGTTAAAAAATCTCCATGAACTTGGTTGAAATGATATTTGAATTGCTCCCAGTCTTCTTGTAACTCCAAAGTGTTTCCGATTTCTTTTTCCAATTTAATCAGGGATTGTCTTGCCGTTGTGTTTCTTATATTGTTTTTTATTTCTTTAAGCTTGATTTTAATACTGTTGATGAATTCGTTTTTGACAACTAAGTTCATGGTAGATGCTGCTAAAAGTTTATTTAAATGGATTAATTCCGAGTGCATCTTTTCTTCTCTTAATTTGAGGAGATTTAACTCGTTTTGTTTTTCAATTTCGTCTAAAGCTATTTTGTTTTTTGTAAGTTGTTCTTGTTTTTCCTTCTCCAGATGCATTGATTTCTTTTCAAAATCTTTTTTATAATAAATGGCTATTCCGTACAGGGCTATTAATCCTATGAGGAAATAACAAATTTTTGCAATTAGACTTCTGTGCCAGGGAGGTGATATTGTGAATTGGATGGGTTCGCTTTCACTGTAGTCGTTGAATGAGTTTTTTGTTCTTACTGTAAAAGAATAATCTCCTTCTTTTAAATTGGTATATTCTTTTATCGTTGCCGAAGTCCATGCTCCATAGTCTTCGTCGAACCCTTTTAAATAATATTGGAATTCCTGATTGTTTGCATTTTTGAATTGAAATGATTCTACCTTGAATTGAATGAAATTATCCCTGTGTGATAGCTTTATTGGAGTTGTGTTAACTGGTTCTTTTTCAAAAACGGATTTGTAGTATAAAACACGATTCTGAACAACACTAGTCATTTGGCTAGTCATTAATGGGATGTTGTTTTCAATTCTTTTTTCCTTTTCAGGCATATAACGAATGAAGCCATCATTGGAATTGATCATTATCCCATTGTTCGTATGTACGGAAAGATGGAGTAGATCGTTGTTGAAAAAATATCTTAATTGGTGTAATGATGAAGATGTGAAAGCATAATTGTCTGAACTGATTTGTTTGTAAATTCCGAAAAGATTTTGGGCATATACATAAATGTTCTTTCTCTTGTCTTGTTTTAAAAGATAAACAGTCTGTTTGCCTATTTTTTTTTCAAACATTTCTGCAGGTTCGATTTTCTGATTATTCTGATTCAGATAATAAATGCCCTCTTGTGTCGAAAAATAAATTTCATTATCAATGCTACTTATCGTAACTTGCTCTCCGATAGGAATATCGGACTCTTCAGGGATTTTTTTAACATTGACGCTTTTAAAGCCATTTGTGAATTCCAATTTGAATAAGCCCTTATAGAATTGACTAACCCAAATGTTTCCTTTTTTATCTTCCTCAAAAAATCTACTGGATTCATTAAAGCCTGTTAATTTGCTGACGGGTTCTAATTCATTTTTTGTATTGAATCTTAACAGGTGCATCCCGAAGTAAGTGCCACAAATAGCATATTGGGGATTGGCTTTTAATAATTTGATGTCCCAGACACCTTCGGTCTTTAGAATGTGCCTAATCTTATTTTTGTCCAATAGGAAAAGCCCATTATTATGACCGGCATAGATCTTTCCTTTTATATCCCGGATACCATAGGCCGGCCCTTCGGTTCCCTCAAGGAAAATACAGTGCTTTGACGCTTTATCCTTGTAGTATATGCCGTTTGAAGTGGTATAATAAGTGCCCTCTTTTGCTTCATAGGCTTCGTATCCGCTTCCTTGTATTTTGATTTCTTCACTCATTAACCTCATAGGTGAATTGATGTCTATTACGGCAATTCCATTCTGCATTCCCACCCATAGGTTCCCGGAAAAATCTTGAAAACTCCTGAGACATGCATTTGAAAGCAGCCCATCGTCAATATCTATTTGTTCTATGGATTGGCTTTGTATGTCATAGAGATATAAACCTGAAGTTTGTGTTGATATGGCCAATCTTGTATCGGAAAGCTGCAAAACGTGATTGATATACGTGCCTTTTAAGGAATTACTTAGCGGAGATAGTAGCTTACTGTCATTATTTGGATTGTAAGGCAGAATTTTTCCGGATTGGTAGAAAACATACAGTTTTTCATCATAAGTGATAAGACCGGAAACTATATCGTTTCCTTTAAGGTTCATTTCTTTCTTGATGAATTGATTACCTTTCAATTCTAAAAGCTCACCCTTATCATTCTGGGTATAAAGTTTATGATCGTGTGAAAAAGAACGGTTAAATCCCTCAGCATTACTGACTACCCGAATGGATTGCCCGTCATAAATGAATATGTTTTGGAAAGTACAGAAGTAGATCTTTGAATCTATACAGAACACATCCCATACCTCATCAAAGTCTTTTGCCCCTTCCGGGATTAGGGCTGCCAGTGATATATATTCCCAATCATCAGTGAGGTAACCGAATTCTCCTTGTAATCCGACATATAGCCTATTATTATCTCTGTCAAAGGCTAGGGAACGTTTCTTTTTTCCCTGTTCGAAAGTGTGTAAATCCCAATCATGGCCATTATAGGATAAGATGCCTAGATTATTGGCGACAAAAAGTGCCATTGACCTGTTTTGGGCAAAATCTATGTTCTGAATTCCTCCTTTATAGTTCGATGGGGGAAAGTTTTGGATGGGGTACTTCCCCTGGGAAAACAGTCTGGGATTTAGTATGAAAAATGTAATACTACATATTATGAAAAAAATGTTGATGTAAGTGTTTTTCATTATGTGAAAGTATTGGTAAACGCTAATATAATTAATAATCAGATATTTATAGATAATACAAATATATTTTGTAGTAGTCGGATTTGTAAATGATGGAAATTTTGATGAGGTATGAATTTTTGCATTCTCAACAATCACATATTAGTTTTGTTGCATTCCTTCATGACTTCTTTAACCTTTTTGAATATGTATGTTGATTCTGTACTACAATCAAAGTGCAAAATTTTATTTGCCGCCCACCCACGGAAATTATTGTTTATTTTTCTTTTCATCTTGTCTTCCAATGCAATCTTAGCTCAGGGGAGCCAAAAAGTCAGTGTATCTGATGATGATGGTGAAATGACACTTTTGGTCGATGGCCAACCGTTTATGATAAATGGCATGAATTGGGATTATATTCCTATTGGTACCAATACCGTCAATGCCAATTTCTGGAAAAAATCAGATGAGATCATAAAGGCAGGCTTGGATGCTGAAATGTCTCTCTTGAAAAACATGAATGTAAATGTAATCCGCCAATACACCGGAGTGCCGGCAAGATGGATAAAATACATTTATGAGAACTATGGTATTTATACGATGCTGAACCATTCTTTTGGAAGGTATGGTTTGCTAATGGATGGTGTCTGGGTTCCCGTTACGGATTACTCGGATCCTAAAACCCAGGATTTTCTGATGTCCGAAATCGATGTGCTTGTCGAGGAATACAAAGGGACGCCCGGATTGCTGATGTATCTGCTTGGAAATGAAAATAACTACGGCCTTTTTTGGGCAGGAGCAGAAACGGAGGATTTTCCGGATGATGAAGGTAAAATTAATTTCATAGGTGAAAAGAGAGGAAGACCTATGTATAAATTAATGAATGATGCAGCCATCAAAATGAAACAAAAAGATCCATCCCATCCGGTTGCAATTTGTAATGGTGATGTTTTGTTTATCGATATCATTGCCCAGGAATGCAAGGATGTGGACATTTATGGAACCAATACCTATAGGGGTGTTTCTTTTGGTGACATGTTTGATGTCGTGAAACAAAAGTTGAATAAACCCATCATGTTTACCGAGTTCGGAGCGGATGCTTATAGTGCTAGTAAAAATGAAGAAGACCAGGAATCCCAAGCATATTATATGGTAGGCAACTGGAAAGAAATCTATGAAAACGCTGCGGGAGTTGGTAAAGCGGGTAATTCAATCGGTGGTTTTACTTTCCAATTTAGTGATGGTTGGTGGAAATACGGTTTTGATGATAGGAAGAACGCAGATGTACATGACAATAACGCTTCATGGGCAAATGGCGGATATGCAAGGGATTTGATACAGGGAGAAAATAATATGAATGAGGAGTGGTTCGGTATCTGTGCCAAAGGCCCGACTGATGAGCGGGGACTTTATACCCTTTATCCGAGAGCGGCATATTATGCCTTAAAAGAAGCTCACCGGTTAAATCCCTATGCAGATGGGGTTACCTTGTCTTCTGTGAATAATTATTTTGACAATATCCAACTCGTGGATGCTGTGTTAAGGGCGAGAGGAGATAAGGCGGCATTGAACAGCAACAAAAAATTACGATTAAGTACTTTTAGAACCGAATTCACCACGGTTAATACCGGAGGCTCTCTAATTACAACGCCTAAGGATCCCAATCCTGATGAAACAACTTTTCCGGATCAACTTGGATTCGATCACATGCAATCATTTTATATCGGATTTGAAGCAAGGCCGACATCTAATGTAAGGGCTAATGTCAATTTCAATATTGTAGGTAATGTGGCTAATAACCCTATCAATGAGATATTCTATGAAAACAGGGTTCGTAATCCCGACGGAGGCTTGAACTCCGGTCGGTTTTCAGTTTATGATGCTGATTTCGAATGGAATTCCAAGCAATTCGACCTGCGTGGTTTTTATAGGACGGGCCATTACCATTGGGGTTATGAAGGTGACTTTTTCGGTTTATACCCTGAAGCGAATTATGGCCCCAACTTGGATATATACAATGGGGAAATATTAGGATTGGAAGTAGATGGTAAAAAAGCACTTAAAGGGCTGAAGGTTGCTTTTGGACCTCAATTATGGTGGGGAGCGAATCCTGCATTATTGCTCAAGTATAGCCGTGAGGTAAAACATTTCAAACTAACCGGAGTTTACCATGAAGACATAGATGATGCAGGAACGGCTGTAAGTTCCATCGCTGTCCCCCTTCCTAAAACCCGTAGGGCTACCTTACATGTTGAGAAGGAATTCGGCCCTGTGGATGTCGAAGTAGGAGGTATCTGGGGTGGACAACCATTGAACGGTAGGACATTCCAAATGACAGAAGGATCTAATGGAGAATATGTGGTTTATGAAGATAAGATTAAATCGTCCGACAACTGGGGGGTTAAGGGTAAAATCAAATTTTCCAAAGGGCCTTTTAATTGGTATGCTCAAGGTGCCATCATGGGCTTGGTCGCCAATGGCGGAGGTGATTATACCCGTACTTTTACAGGATGGAGACTTAAGGATACCGGTAGCGGCAACCAAAATAACTTCCTGACAGGTTTTACTTATTCTTTCGGCAATTTTCAAATTGCTCCTAACTTCCTTTGGCAAAAACCACTTGTGGGCCCCATGCCTATCGATGTTCAAGGGCCGGGAAGATTAAGGAATATCCAAGCAGATCCCTTCGCTGTAAGAGCAAATAGGGAAACAGTAGCCGGTGAGCTTTTATTGACCTACGATCCAACACCGGGTACATGGATGTATGATTGGGATAGCGATAGGTCGGAAGATGCGAAATTTGCAGTAAGTGCCGGTTTTGTGTACAGGCATTTACCGACTACCCAAGATGCTGCTATCGGATTTTTAGATAACAGAACGTCATTTGCATTTCCTAAATCCGCCCCCGCACAAGACTTGTGGGAAACCAATATCAGGATGGTATCCAAAGTGAATCGGGATTTCGGAATCATTGCGAATTTCCTAATTGGAAATGCCCAGGCCAATGGTAGTGACGAAAGATTAATCGAACGGTATGTAATGGACCTCAGGGCCATTTATAAAAAAATCAAAATAACATCCCAAATCAATGTAAATGATTGGGGGCCGTTTGATTATCATCGTGATTTTAACCTGACTTATCCTTTGCAACTTAGACTGGATATTTCAACTTCTTTAGGCAAACAAGATTGGTTTATATTGCCTAGTACCCAATTAGGAGTACAAGGAATCTGGCGTTCCTTAAACGAGTATTCTCCTCGTTATCTTCCCAGTCAGGTTGATGGATTTGCAACACAACCCGTTACAAGCCCGGTTGGTTATGGCAATGGGTCGGAATGGGAAATCAGAACTTATATACATATCAATTTAGGTAAATAGAAATGAGCATGAATAATATGATATTAAAATCGAAAATCCTTGTATTCCTAGGATTGGTAATACTCGTCGGTAGTTGTAAAAGAGATCTTTCTGATGATGCAATACTGGCGACTTTCCCAAAAAACGGTGAAGTCTTCATAGACGGATTTAGTCCGGGATTGGAATACCTGCCATTCGGAGATTCTTATTTTGAAGCCTTCTCAGTAGATGAGGAAACAAAATACAAGGGAACGGCAGCAATGCGGTTCGATGTGCCAAATGTTGGAAACCCGGATGGAGCCTATGCAGGTGCGATTTTTCCCGACTATGGGGGAAGAAACCTCTCTGAATTCGATGCCCTCACCTTTTGGGCCAAATCAACGAAGGCTTCTTCTATCAATGATGTTGGCTTCGGACAGGATTTCGAAGAAAATAAATATCAGGTTTCTTTGAG
>JAHDFN010000338.1 GCA_020628145.1 Saprospiraceae bacterium
TTTCCAAAATTCCTCAGTTGTCTTACATAAAAAACATCTCGTGATAACATCTAATGCTTTTTTGCAATTCTCTTTCCAATTTCCATATATCCTGCCATGGTATAATGAGGAATATAGGCGGGGTCGTACTTTACGTCATCCACATCGATTAAAAATGCATTTTCATCTGAATTTACAAAGCGGGTTTGTGCTTTCCTGATTTCCTGTTTTTTTGAATGGGCTGCCTTGTGTTGGATGTTTAATTTGACAATGGACACCGGGAAATTCTTTCCTATGAATGTACGTGTAGTTTCGATCAGTTTGTTCAATTCATTATAATAGATGTTGCTTTTCGTACCACCCGAAGCATCTTTTTCTCCCTGTATCCAAGCCATACCCAATATGTCGAAATTCAAATTGGGATAAGTACCTTGTAGTTTTTTGAAATTATTTCTGAAACGATCAAATAATTCACCTTTGGAATTAGTACTCCAGTCAATGTTTTTTGTGTTTTCTCTCAGGGCCGTCCCTCCTTTATAATACTTGAAGATAAGAATGGGCTCTTTATATTTTTCATACAATTCCTTAGCAATGCTTACTTCTACACCTGCCGTTCCGCAATTATCTTTCGGACAAGTATTTACACCGGGTTTTAATTCCTGGATTCCTCTATCGGATTGATAAAACAACCAAGTACAGGTGCCATCCAGGTAGCCATCCGGAATCTCATTGGCCTTGCCGATGGAACCCGCATTACTTTGTCCGGCAATGATGAATGTTTTAATGGAACCCGATTGTGGAATATTGCAGGGTGTTGGTGTCGGGTTGGTAGTTGGTGGTGGAGGCGTAGGATTATTCACTTCTGTATTTTTTATGTCTTTTATGTCCTTAATTTCATTGACGATTTCATCCTGTGGAAGATTGGTGTTATTGGAAGGAATAGTTGTAGTCGTCGGGGTGGTTGCTTCCGGTTCTTCCAAAGAGGGAGTAGTTGTTGTGGTTGGCCTGATTTCATCCTTGGGATCGGTTTCTGTTTCTATGACCAGGCTGGGCTTGGTTTTTACATCGGTTGTTTCCTCAGAAATACTATCCTTAATTGTTATGGTTTCTTCTTGGGTAGTGTCCGGTTGTTCTTCTACGATGTTATTGTTAGAAATGGTATCGATAGGAGTATCCGGGTTGTCGGAAACGGTTTTGTCTCCCCAGCAAGAAGCAAAAACAACAATAACGATAAGACACAATAGGCATAAGGACTTATTCATATCGACAGTATTATTTTTCATAAATCTACATTTATTGGAATAAATGCAATGGCAAGATATGAAAACTCTTCGTGGCTCAATAATTTTCAGCTATCCTCCTTCCGATTTCCAAATAACCGGCCATGCCGTAATGAGGAATATTATCAGGATCGTAATCTATATCATCGATATCAATAAGGAATGCATTCCCATCATTATCAACAAAATTATTCTGTGCATTTCTGATTTTCGTCTTGTTGTATTTGCTGCTGGGATGTGAGATATTCAATTGGACAATGGAAACCGGTAATTGCATTCCGAAGGTATTCCGCACACTTCCCATTAAATCCGTCAATTCATTGAGATAATCGTCTTCTTCGGCAAAAAGAGCGGCGTCTTTCTCTCCTTGTATCCAAGCCATTCCGATAATGTCGGTTTCACAATGATTACAATCATTTATCATGCTTGAATAATTCAAAATGAACTTCTCGAAAAGTTCATTAGAGTGAACACTCCAATCTTGAAGATTGTCGTTTTGGACAAGGGGGGTGTCGCCTTTGCTATACTTATAAATCAGAATGGGCTCATTATATTTCAAAGATAATTCTCTACCGATGGCCATTTCCACTCCTCCCCTGTGATCTTCGTTATTCCCTTGTTGGAGTTCAATGAATCCGAGTTCGGGCCTGAAATAATGCCAAGCACAAATGCCATCGAGATATCCTTCCGGAATTTCTTGGGTATATCCCAAATTACCGGCATTACTTTGCCCTGCTATAAGAAAGGTTTTAATCCTTTCGGGAACTTCCGTCATGGATTCACATTGGAATTGTAAATCGAAATCAATGTCGAAATCATGAATGATATCTCCCACATTTATTGTTCTGGCTTTATCAGGGATTTCTATTATCGGAATGTCCAGAATCAAAGGTTCTATCAATGGGTTTTCTTCTTGCTTGCAGGAAACAAAAGTTATAAAAAAAACAATAGTCAGTAGTTGTATTTCTAAGTTATATGATTTGTTCATTGAATAGTTATTTTTTCGAATTGTTTTTATTAGATGTTATCACTAAAAATTGATTATAGCCAACCGGTTCTTTTGAAAATATGCCTGCGTTATTCCTCTCAACCGTAGCTAGGGCTACGCTTTTCGACGAATGCCTTGCCTATTTCCAAAATTACTCATTTGTCTTACATAAAAAATATTTCGGGATAAAATCTATTAGAAACCCATTAATAATTTTCAGCTATCCTCCTTCCGATTTC
>JAHDFN010000339.1 GCA_020628145.1 Saprospiraceae bacterium
CGATACATGAAACGGATGAGGTAATGGCTTGGATGACTCGTAGGAATATCATCATCATTGCCGCCCTTGTCATCATCATCTTTGTCATCGTTAGGATTTATCTGGCAGGAGTGAGAAGAGGCTCTGGAGAATCATTTACTTGTAGATGGTTTGGATTCGGATGTCAAGACGAAATCAGTAATGGTTCGGCCAATCCTGGACAGGCAAATGTGCCAGATGTCGAAGCTATCCCTCCAACACCTGAGATTGTAGCTTTGTCGAATAGATTGTCGCAATACCTTAATGAGTTTGTCATATATGATACATCATATATATGTTCAGCTTATAGGGATGCTTTGGATTTAGATGTTTCTGGATTTAAGAGTTTGGCAAATTATTTCAAGAACACAAACAGAAATACTCTAAGGGAAGCGGTACTAGACACCTATTATGGATGTAATAATTTCTTAGGTACAGACCCCAGAGACCAAATTATAAACCGATTGGACGAACTAAATATACCTTAATCATGAAGGACATTTCTTGTGTTAGTTGCTTTTTGTTGTTCACCGTAGCCATCTATATCGCTTTGGTCGCTGCCGAATGGACATCCGTAAAAATGGAAGAACAAAGGGCGTTAAAAAATGCGTTGGCATATGGCAATCTACAAACGGGAAGCTGATGGCAACATCATAGATGTGTTGTCGGGCAACGAATCTATAAAAACCGATGTGGGAATATTTATCGATCCAATTAGTTTGATTCTCTTGGTCATAGGTATTCTTTTGGCAGGGGGTTTATTAATCTATCTAAATAAGAGCATCTGATGGATAGCAAAAAAATAATCATATTGCTCCTAGTTGGGGGCATTCTTTTCGGGGTTTATTGGTTTGGCTTCCGGCAAGAAGAGGACATCATGGTTCTGGAAGGCAAAGGTGATGAAGGTGACATTCCCGTTCCATCGAGTCCGGACATTCCCATTCCTACTTCCGCCCCTTGTGTCCCCAGACAGGAAGGAGAAGATCCCTGGGACGATAACGACATTCCGTGGACAGAACTACAATGGTATGATGCCGGATGGCCGACGTATGACTATGATTTACCTAACCGTATAGGTCTGGCATATCTGAAAGGAATCAATGTTCGACCTTCCCGCAGAACGATGATGAAATATGCGGAGCAAATTTTTGATTACATCAAAACTCCGAACGCAAATGGATGGGGAGATGTGAATCAAGGTGAATTCTTATGTATTCCTAGAATTGTTGGATATGTCTAATTGTATCAATAAAATAAAGAAAATAGGGAAACATAGATTTTCTCTGAAATCTCCTAAGAACGGAGAAAACAAGCTGAATGCTAATTTAAGGGCTAAAAGGCTTCGGAAGTCTTACAAGTTCGTGCGAATCGTGCAATCATCATCCAAAAGAAAAGTTTGGAGGGTGTATGCCACAGGTAAAAAATCGAAATAACGATATGGGATTGGTCGTAACATTGTGGCATAAGGGAGGTGAAGATTACAAAGCCAAGGATCGTGTATTGATTCAGTATTTTGAATCTGAAGAATTCCCAGACTTCGAATATCAATTGGTCGACGTGAACCAACCCGAAGGAAGCCAAGCGGCAGAAATGTATGGTGTTGAATTCGGCTTGTATTCTTATGCTGTTACGATCCACGATTCGGCAAATCCGAATGTGGCCTTGAAAAGATATTCCGGATTGCAGAATTCGGTTTTTGAAAAGGACATGAAAAGACTGTCCCAAGAAGTTGCCGGAAGTCAGGGTTCGATCATACAGTCCGTGGATACTTCCAAGCATATGAATATTATTATCATTATTGCCCTTGTAGCCATCATAATAGTGGGTAGTTGGTGGGCTTATAAATCATTCAAATAATGGTATTCGATTCATTGATATTCGAGGACAGCAAAGATCCCAAAAACCCAAAGGACAAAAGAATGATGATTCTGATTATCTCCATGATAATCCTACTCATATTAATTTATTTTTCTAACACTTAATTCGTTTGGTTATGCCATTAGAAGATCTTGATAAAATCGAAATTACCGGAGGAAAAACCCAAGCCTTTACCGATATGGAATTCATCATCGAAGGCGTGGAAAAACCCGTGAAACTTTCGGAACTCCTAACTGAAATCTGTAACCGATTGCCAGAAAAGAAAACCGAAGCAAAAACGGAAGAAAAGGGATGGGGTGTTTAATGCACCCCTTTTTTGAACTCAAAGGACATGATCCGACAATGGCACGATTCTTTTGATTCGTGTTGTTCCTGTATAACTGAAAAAATCATTATGCCGACACAAGGATTAAATACATCGAATCTACAGATACAAGAAGGATGGACTCAGGCCTATAATATCAGGCTGAGGGTTGCTGACTTGGGTGTGGATGTCCCTCTGGATGAATATCTGAATGCATTGATTGATCAATTGGGTGGAGGTGATAGTGTAAGCTTTAATAGAGTTGCATC
>JAHDFN010000089.1 GCA_020628145.1 Saprospiraceae bacterium
CCCCCAACCCTCAGAGCCGAAATCTGATATTCTATCCAGTTGAACTATGCGGCCGTCCGAAAGCACAAAATTACAACCATTATTACAATTAATAAAGTTCCACTGGGATAAACTCAGTGAAGTCCGGTATTTTTGAGGTGGTTACTAATTTTTATCATTATGAAAAAAACAATTCCGTTCTTATTGATTCTGTTTGCCACCTACCTCCTTTCCTGTACCAAAGTGAACAATGAAAACAGTGGATATCAGGACAGCGAACTAACTTTATTGATGAGGGCAATGGAAGGAGATGTTAAAATCATGAAACAACAAATCCTGAGGGGTGAATCCCCAGACATTCCTGCACAGTATCGGAAAATCATGGAGGCTCATGCTACGGAACCTGAAAAATCGGCTTCTGCCGAGTTCAAGCTCTATGCCGAGACCTATATGACTGCTGTTGAAACATTGAAAAACACTGACAAATCCGGAATTGAACAGAAATACGACCTTATGATTACGACCTGTATGAATTGCCATCGGGCTTTATGCCCCGGACCGATGGTCCGAATTAAAAAACTGTATCTGAATTAATCTATTCCAAGCGGATAATCACGGCATCATCTACCTTGAGTCCGTATTTCTCAGCAGCCTTATCCATATTCAGGGCAATTTCAAGATGATCCGCAGAATTGAAAAGGCATAATAATTCGCCGACAGGCACATCAGAATACTGATTACTCAATTCGGTAATAGGTTCCGTTCTTTTAAAGAAAACAGAAAACTTCCTTCCGGCACAGGTTTTATTGAAAAGCTTCCTATCAATATTAAGGACTACATTGCCATAGGAATCCACATGGATGACACTTCCTCTGAGTTGTCCGTTACTCATGACCGGCTGTAAGCTAATTCTTCGTTCCAATTTTTCTACGGGTAAACCGATTTCATGAAAAGGTTTGTCCGACAACAAGTGGGCAACTGCCTGTGCATAAACGGATTTCAGGCCGAAAACGCCTCCTTCCTTATTATCCAATAAGTAAGTATCTCCCAAATCATCTCCGAAAACAAGGGAGAAAATCCCATTATCCGGCCCTATGAAGTAATATCCTTCTTTATTGAAAATGATGAAATCGGCTCTTTTTTCATGGAAGGTCTTAACATTGATGATATGTATGGTATCCTTAGGAAATTCGGCATAGGTATTCTTCAAAACGAATGAAGCGTGAACCATATCGAAATTCTTGATGTTATGGGTGATATCGACGATATTCAGGGAAGAAGATGCCGATAACAAGGCTCCTTTGACGAGTCCAACATAATGGTCATCCAATCCGAAATCCGTTATAAGGGTAATTATCTGCATCTAATCTCTTTCGTCACTAATGGAACGGTAAAAAAATAAATCGTAAATTTGACATGAAGTACTTATTCATTCCCAAATGGGATGTAGATACATTACATGTATATTGGTAATACCACACAAAAATATCAAATTTTAATTGCGGATGGTAAATGTCTTAGCACAAAGACTTCTCCCCGGCATACATCTCTTGCCAATCTTCCATTTGCAATGTGGTATCCTATTCATTAATCCAATAAATATAAAATATTGAGTGAAATCGTATTGAACGTTGAAAACGTTGAATTGGTCGATCTATTCGGTCAGAATAATGTAAAATTGAATCTACTCCGCAAGGCATTTCCTGAAGTAAAAATAATAGCCCGGGGCAGCCAGATAAAATTGCTAGGGGAAAAGAAATATACCCAACGCCTGAAAGATAACATAGAACTGATGTTGAAGGTACTCAAGGAGTTCGACGAACTGTCTGTTGAAACCGTCAAGGATTTACTCAATGGCAACAATCCATTCGAAACCCGTTTGAGTAAAAAGGCTTCGGAAAACATCATTGTTTATGGAATCGGGGGCAAGCAGATCAAAGCCCGTACCCGCAACCAGAAAATGCTCGTGGATTCTTCCGATGCCAATGATATCGTTTTTGCCGTAGGTCCGGCAGGAACAGGCAAGACCTATACTGCTGTAGCATTGGCCGTCAAGGCACTAAAAAACAAGATAGTCAAGAAAATCATCATGACCCGGCCCGCAGTAGAAGCCGGTGAAAATCTTGGTTTCCTTCCGGGCGACCTGAAGGATAAGGTTGATCCATATCTGCGTCCTTTGTATGATGCTTTGGATGATATGCTCCCTCATGACAAATTGGAACATTTGATCACAACGAGGGTTATTGAAGTGGCTCCTTTGGCATTCATGAGGGGAAGGACTTTGGATAATGCATTCGTCATCATGGACGAAGCCCAGAACTGTACGACAACACAGCTCAAGATGTTCCTTACCCGTCTGGGGCCTTCGGCCAAGTGTATCGTGACCGGTGATTTATCACAAATCGACTTGCCCAGACATGTGACTTCAGGACTGAAACGTTCCTTGGATGTCCTAGGAGGTTTGAGTGGTATCGGGGTGGTTCGCTTGAAACCGGAAGATGTCGTCCGGCACCGTTTGGTGAAGGAAATCATCATTGCCTATAATGAATCCGACAGGAAAATGAAAGAAGAAAAAGAAGCGAAGACCATTGGCGAGAATAAAAACCCCCGCACGGATATCGAAGGGAAAAAGCCTTTGGAAAAATAGATTTCTTTTTCCGCCTATACCGTTTCTTGCCAATAAGAGCCTGTTTAATGATTAAACAGGCTCTTGTTCTTGTGAGGCACATATATTCAGGTTTTTAAGTACGTGTTCAAAATTTCTCGTGATAACACCTAATAAATTTCCTAGAATTTACTCAATTCCCGGAAATCCCTTCCTATGCTTGCCTTAGTTCAATCTTTAAGACATTTTCGTATATGGAATCCAATCCATATCACCTTTAAATCTAATGAAACATGAAAAATTCATTATATCTCATTCTCTTTATTACTGTCAGTTCTTATGGACAAACGATGGAATTGTTATCCAATTATGAGACGGTAGGTATCAATATTCTTCTTGAAACATCGGATCCGGAAATGGATGCTTATGGTATCGTTGAGTATAAACCCAGTAGTGAGACATCCTTTATAGAGGGTTTCCCATTATCGAGGGTGGACAATTATTTGGGTATGTGCAGCGGTTCTATTTTTTGGTTGGAAGACGGAACATCCTACGATGTAAAAGTAACCATAATGGACCCCACCACCGATGCATTAAACGGGATAGTCCGGCAGGGAACCGTCCAAACCAGAACAGAGCCTTCGTTTAATGTGAGCGGGCAAACCTATAATGTGACTACGGATGGTGCGGGAAGCACTTTTACTTTGATACAAGCCCTCACTCTGGCTGAGGCCGGCGATCGGATATTATTGGCCAACGGCAAATATCATATCGGGAATTTGCAAATCCCCAACAATGGTACACCCTCTGCACCGATTATTATCGAGGGGGAAGGAGACGAAGTCATATTGGACGGTTCTTATGACACTCCATTCGAATGGACGGAAATGACAAATTTCGACGGGGTGTATTATACCATTACCCCTGTAAGAAATCCCAATTTGGTAATTGTAGATGGAGAAAGGCTTTATCCCCATCAGACATTTAAGGATTTGAGAAGAAATGAAATCACAGCCGATGCCGCCAATATCTTACCCGCCGGCATGTCCGGTTTTTATAGGAACCCTACCCTATTGCCCGTTTGGGATCCCGCTCCGATTAATGACCCCGGCAATATTACCAAGAATCATTTATATGTCAAGTTTGAGGATAATGCCAACCCCGAAAATAAAGACATGATCATCACCCAATACGAAACGGCATTTTCATTGGAGGACAACAGTCATATTACTTTTAAAAATCTTGTATTCCAATATTATGGTGTGGGGCCTTTTTCCGCCGGATTATTTATCAATAACTCCAACAATATAGTTATTGAGGATTGTCATTTCAATGGTAATAATACAGGCATTGAATTGGAAGGAAGTTCTTCGAAAATAACCATTCAGAATTCTTTATTTGAGGATTATTTTGTCAATTGGAATTCCTGGAAAGTAAAAGGTACACACGAATATGTTGATTTCATGGCACAACGATTCCCCAATGGTAGCAGGAATTTGGAAAAGGGTGGGATCGTCTGTGACAATAGATTCCATGGAAGGAATATTGTCATCAGGAATAATACATTTAAAAATTATAGCCAATCCGGAAAATTAACTCCAGGTCATAGAGATTATACTGTGGATTTGGATAATCTACCGATTACGCTGGAAATAGATTTTTATGAGAATGAAATAATTAATTCGAGTGGAGACGGATTCGAAATCGATGGTTTTGCTAGAAATGTACGTGTATTTAAAAATCGTTTTGAGGCCTGCCATTCTCCATTATCTGTTGCTCCTGCAAAAGACGGCCCTTCATATATCATAGGAAATTTATTTACCGATATCAGATCATCGGAATATATTACCGATTTTGTGGTTACTACATCAACTGGTCAGCCCTTAAAATTCCAGCATGGCAATGACACGGTTCCTTGCGGAGAGATTTTTTTCTACCACAATACGATTGATGCACAAAACAACGCTTACGGAATGAATTTAGCCCAAAGCAACGTAAATATGCCTATTAGAAAATTGGACATAAAAAATAATATTTTTAAAACGGACAATGGAATTCCATTCAGGGTTAAAACCCTAACCGTTCCCAATGTCATTTCCGATTACAATGCTTTTTATTCGGAAAATTCAGACACCATCGCCTATGTAGAAATCATTAATGCATCCAACGAATATTATGAATCCATTTCGGAATTAACTACCAACTATAATTGGGAGCAACATTCTTTACAAACACCACCTATGTTTAAAAATGAAGAAAACGGAGATTATACTCTGGAAGAGGGAAGTCCTTTAACTGACAGTGGAATATTTATTCAAGGAATAAATGAAAAATTTTACATAGGAGCAGCACCGGAAATCGGCATGGCTGAACTTTGCAGAACCATTCATACAGAAAACATTTATCCTTCTCCTAATTCCGAAATCATTATTTTCCCCAATCCTAACAACGGGCATTTTAATTTAATTTCCGATATTAAAATCAATTCCCTTGAAGTTTACAATTTTACAGGAATTAAAATCAAGGATTTTCGAATAGAAAACAAATCGGCCTCTATCGACCTGCCTGATACTCCGGGAATATATTACCTGAATATACAAATGGAAGATGGGAGAAGTCAAACAAAAAAAATAATCAGAAAGTAGGGTTTATATTTAAATGAAGAACTCCGCTATGAATCATAGCGGAGTTTTCAAACGATACGAAAACAATAGATATTCTTTTTGAGACGGCTTCTGTTAAAACGGCACTAAAACTATTCCCATACTCAAGGGTTGCAAATCATATATGCCTTGTTCTCCGTCCTTAAACAAAGGAGAGAAACCATAATTCACATAAAAATTCAACGCACCGAAACCCGCTCTTGCAGTTATGCCGTATTTTATCCGATTGAGGTTATAATCATCCCTTCTTTTCACTTTGCCTAATTCCTCGCTTTTTTGTTTAACCTTGCTTGCAATCAATACCCCTGCATACCCCCCGAACGAAACATTTATGCGTTTCCCCCTTGCAAATTTCCTTGAACGAAAATTCAACATCAAGGGAACTTCAAGATAAGTAGCACTCAACATGTTTTTAGACAATTCGACACCTTCATCAGAAAAAGTGACTTGTTCTTCCTTCGGCAACAATGTCGCATCATGATTGAATTTATATTTATTGAATTCAAAGGTAAATCCGTAGATTAAATTCAGATGACTTTTCTTATCCAACCTCATCCGTTGTTGAACCAGATGAAGATTCCAATTACTAGAACCGAATAAACGTTGTTCCATATTTTCCATTCCTTCAGGTAGGATCATTTTTCCATCATGCAAATAAGTACTGATGCCATAGTCCAACATTCCCCAACGGGTCAACACCCTTGCCTTCTGCTTTTCCGAACTCCTGTTGCCCATCTCTATCAACACAGTGCTTTTTTTCTCCTTCAAAGTATCAGGAAGGGTTTCTACATTCTCAGGAATCGTATCATTTTGAGCCATACCACATACACACATCATCATTGCAAACATTAAAATCACATTCTTCATCTTCAATCATTTTTAACAGGAAAAATATTTTTCCATCTTATTAAATAATTCTTGCGACAAGCAGGTTTTCGAAATTTATTTGGAAGCAAACGCTTCAGGTATAAATGTTTTTTTCAAGTTGGAAAATTTTATTTTCCTTTCAGCACCTTCTGGCAAAACACCCCATTTTTCCAAACGCCCCAAACGTGCTAACTCCGAAGGAGCTACAACATCAATCGCTACCAATTCTTCAAATCCGATTTTTCCTCCTTCCGATAATACAGCAGCAACAGGTTGAATTTCCGGCAATAAAACCACAAGTGTTTTTTCGATAGGAATTAAATCATCATTTATATTTTTAATTCCATTTCCCTTCTCCACTTCAATTTCACTCCTCACTCCAATATCATAGGAAATAATATTTTCCACCCGGCCAAAAGAAACCGAAACAACATCCTTATCAAGGATAATATTTTTTTCTATTGAAAAATCTTCCGGATTATTCTTATCTTTTTTCACATCAGGATTTATAGCAAAAATCCGATTTAATTCATCTTTATTTTCCGTAGGATTATTTTCTTCTACTTTAATTTGATTACCACCTCTCTCAATTTCTTTTTCTCCATTTTTACTTTCCGTATTAGATTTTTCAATCATCAGATTATTTTCGATAATTATTTTTCCCTCCTCATCTAAAATCGTCGGGACATCATGAAAAGCATTTATAGGAAATTCATTTTCAAACCCGTGCTTTATGATAAATAATGAAAAAACCACTCCGACCAAAATTGCAGCCAATAACCATGCACCAAAATTATTTTTCGGTTCATAAAATACTATTTTCTTTTTCAACATTTCTTTATCCGGAAATACAATTCCTTCATCCGGTTCCAAATAGTACAATTCCATCTCATCCAATTCCTTTTTCAGATCCGGATTTTCGAGAAGGAATTTTTCCATATCCTTCAGGACATCACCTTCCAAATTACCTTCCAGATAATCGATGGCAAACTGTTCGTAATTTATCCTATTTATTTTCATAACCATTTCATCATCTGTTTATCCTGTTTTCTCCATCCTTATCAGGATCTGTTGTAATTTTTTTCTCGCTCTGAAAATATACACTTTCACCTGAGACTCACTAATACCGGTTATCGTTGCAATTTCCTTATAAGCATAGCCTTCGTAATCACGAAGAAGAACGACTTTTTTCTGTATGTCACTCAATTGCCCCAAGGCCAATTCCAAAAAATCCCTCAACTCATATCTATTGGCCGAAATCCTATTTCCATTATCAGGTAATTCCTCCATGACGGTAATCCGTTTGTTTTTCCTAACCATGTCGATATGTGTGCGATGTGCCGTCGTAAACAAATACGATTTTGCCTTACTGAAATCAACTTCCTGATGTTTCTTCCAGAATTTCTCAAATGACAACTGCACTATATCACGGGCATCCGCTTCGTTGCGGGTGCTTTTCAATGCGAACCTGAAAAGGTGGTCTGCATGTTTTTCAACTATGATATTGTATTCTTCGCTTGTCATTCAGCACTAAGACGGCTAGGATCAGTTATTTGTTACAGCCCTATTATTTTTCACCAAAAAAATTACCAATCCCCTGCATATCTCATATCCTCTCTGGTAGTTCGGGCCAAGTATTGATACCGCAGACCTGTCATTTGCCTAATATGCAGATAATCATGTGCCAGCCAATTGGTCAGAAATAAACGGGCCGGCATTTCCCCGAATTGGGGATGTATCAAGTTATTCTCCCAATTCGGATTTTCAAGGGTTTTCAAATACGCTATGGATTTTTTTCTTTCCCTTTCGAATTCGGCAGACACATCTTTCATTTGGATACCCGACAAATCCATCTTTTCAATGTATCCTTCAGGATCTATTGAGGGGATTTCGGTTTTCATCGCAGATAAGGCATATTCTACCCTCGCCCTGAAATCCGTTTTTTCTTCATACACCATATGTAGGGCCACTTCCAAAAGACACCACTTATCCTTTTCGGGTTTCCACAAAACTGCTTTATCATCAAGATTATTAAGTAGTCCGGGAATCACATTCTGATGTACTTCCAATTGTTCTATAATAGGTATCGCATTGAAATTCATAATGATTTTTAATTCTGATTTTATGGAATTCCCTTCAAGATAGCGTCTATGTGAAAAAGAGTAAAGCCGATGAAGGAAGATTTATTGCACTATGCCTGGCGAATGAAAAAATTCGATTGGGATAATCTCCTCACTTCCGAGGGGCATCCCATTTTGATTATCGATTTCGGAACGATGCATAAAAATGCCGGACCTGACTTCTTGAATGCCAAAATAAAAATAGGCCCAACCCTTTGGGCCGGAAATGTGGAAATGCATCTCAAATCTTCGGACTGGTACAAACACGGCCATGACAAGGATAAGTCGTATGACACGGTCGTCCTCCATGTGGTTTATGAAGAAGATGTCCCGGTGTTTAGACAGAACGGAGAAAAAATTCCTTGTTTGGTTTTAAAAAACAGAATCACCCATCCATTAAAAGTAAAATACCAAGAATTAATCCATAATGAAAAACAGATACCCTGTGAAGGTCTTTTGGATAACCGCAGAAATATGATTTGGAAGATGTGGTTGGAGCGATTGGCAGTAGAACGATTGGAGAACAAAGTCCGTCCCATCAAAACAGAACTGGAAAATACAGTAAAAAACTCAGAAGAGGTTTTTTATCGATGTCTGATGAAAGGCATGGGCCGGCCTATCAATACGCTCCCCTTCGAACATTTGGCCCGTTCCCTTCCTTTCAAAATCATAAATAAACATCGTTACAAGTTATCGGAATTGGAAGCTTTGATTTTCGGTCAGGCGGGTATGTTGGCATCGGAGTTCAAAGACGAATATTTACAACATTTAAAAAAGGAATATTTATTCCTGCGTGCAAAATATAATCTACAACCCATACATTTTTCTACATGGAAATTCCTTCGTTTGAGGCCGGCCAATTTCCCTACGATCAGACTGGCTCAGATTGCCGCATTACTCCATCGTCATGAACGATTATTAAGCCAAGTGGCTTCCATCAATAATTATTCGGAATTGGAAAAATTATTCCACGTTGAAGTTTCGGAATATTGGAAAACACATTACATCATGGAAAAACCTTCGGTTTTCAAAGAGAAAAGACTAGGTAGGAAAACCATCCAATCCCTGATGATAAATTCCATTATCCCCTTTCTTTTCCAATATGGCTATGAAACTTGTAATGAAACCTTAGGAGAAAAGGCTTTCGGTTTTTTAAGACAGATACCACCGGAAAAAAACCACATCATCCGCATTTGGTCGGACTTGGGTATCACTCCTGAAAACGCAAGTGAGTCACAAGCACTTTTACAACTCAAACACTACTATTGCGATAGGAAAAAATGTTTGAATTGTCCAATAGGGCATTCTATCGTAGGCAAGAATCTACAGTCTGATACCAAAAAATCAGAACCAATGGGATTGAAATAAAAAATCAAAGATAACGATCAACATAGAGATCAAGAGCGTACCCGGCTTCACCTTTTATTGGTTAAAGTGTTAAATCCCGACACGCTCTTGATCCTAAATCATACAAAACAGCCAATACCTAATACTATATTGCACATTCCAATTAGGGCAATGTCTATTTTTACCTGAGTAGTTTTAGTGAAAAGGCATTTGACTCTGTAACAAAGCTAATGATATACATAGCGTTTTTCTGCAAATGACTTATATCTATTCCTCCATTCCAATCATTCGTTTCTATATTGTGTACACTAATTACCCTTCCATTGACATCATGGATTTTAAAGATTGTCCCTTCAGGAAAATCAGTATCTATATTCAACCAATCACCCTTATTAGGATTAGGATGAATGGAATAATGATATTCTTCTCTTTCAGTTTCAGCCTTGACATAAATGAATTTCGAATATTCAAAAGAACCATCCAAGTCAATCATCTTTAATCGATAATAACGTCCATTTTGTATATATTCGATTTCCGAGGATTCAAATTCGGCAAACCCGGTTTTTTCATTTTTAATCCCTTCTTCCAATAAAACCGCATCCCGGTATTCCCAGTCATTTCCATCCCTGCTCTCTTCTATTTCAAAATGGGAAAAATTGATTATTTCCGCCGCTTCCCAAACCAATCTGAAATGGTCACGGGTTTTTGCCTCTTCATAACTGAATGAAACCAAGTCCACAGGCAGACTGCTGCACAAGTTATTTCCCAGATAATTAGAACAGGTATTGGGATCAAATGCATTTCCGTTGGATAGTTGTACTGTAGGAGCCGACGTTCCATCAATAGAATTGAATGAAACCTGCTCGACATCATCACAAGGATTATTTTGATCGAGGATAAACATGGAACCGACAAAACACCCATTCGTACCCTCAAAAGTCCCATT
Organism: Saprospiraceae bacterium; assembly: GCA_020628145.1. Classification (GTDB taxonomy): domain Bacteria; phylum Bacteroidota; class Bacteroidia; order Chitinophagales; family Saprospiraceae; genus JAHDCE01. The sequence continues at coordinate 10,528 of JAHDFN010000089.1, forward strand.
CTGGGCATTAAAAGTACCGGGAATAGTTATAGTACCATTATTTATGTAGCCCGGACCATTGATTATCATGTCTCCTGTACTGACATTTACATCTCCGTTATTAACAAATGTAACACCGGCTCCTTTATTACTGGTCAGAATTCCGGTCACATTTATGGTTCCATCATTAGTCAGGATACCATGAGGGTAGAAATCACCCGCATTGACCGTTCCTCCATTACAAATATTGAAGAACGATTCCGACAGTTCGTTATTAATTTCCAAATTAGTAAAAGTAGCCGTTCCACACATGGTAATCTCCGCACCGGCCTTAATGGTAACCATACCTCCGGTCCAATTTCCATTACTTGAAACATTGAGTTCTAGGTTGTCAATACTACCACTAAAGATAAAATCCCCGTCAATGATATTGAATATATAATTAGGAGCATTGATATTGGTATTATATTCCAATGTACCACAACTGTAAATCGTAAGTTTGTTGGGGGAATTGAAATTCCCAAGGCTATTCCCGGAATATGTGCCATTCTGCTCTATATATAGATTAACACTCGAATTGGCATTTTGGAAACTCCCCGTCCATTTATTTCCATCTGCGATATAATAGTTTCCTGAGGGATTGTCAACATTTACATTCCCGTCCAATGAAATACTTCCTGGAGGAACCGTACATGATTGTGCCATTAGCCGGGTTCCTATAATGAAGTATAATAAAAATGCATTTAGCAGATATAAATGTTTCATAATTATTCCGGTTTTTCTTTTAAATGAACGTTTTCATTATCAAATCCAAACCAGATGCCAAAAGGAACCCATTTAAATCAAAAAAATACAATTTCGTGACATGGCATTTTCAAAAAAATCAACGCCCCTCTTAAAAGCTTTTAAGTGTCAATTTTAAGTACAGGACAAAAAACAAAACCAGTTACCGTGCGTGGTGTTTGTTCACCTCGCACACTCCATTTCACTAGCATTTGTCAGGTGAACTAACACCTGACAAGGCGGTTGAATAAGTTTTGTCCTGTACTTAGGTGTCAATTTAAAAAAATGTAAAAACTGAAGGAATTTTATGTGCGGTGCGGGTAACAAATCCGATATTCCGGGAACTAGAAAGAAAGAGGGTTCAAAAAACCATGTGAAAATCATCGGCTCGGAATATTTTTCCGGGCCTATTTTATTATAGCGACTTCAACTTGAAAGTATGCAACTTTGCTTCACCATCTTTTCCTTCATTGGAAATATATAAAGTGCCATCTTTACCGAAACACAGGCCTTCGGGTTGCCTGTGTATTTTCTTTTCCAATTTTATCAATTGTATGATTTCTCCATTCCGATCCATCACCAGCAACATTTTACCTTTAGAAGAGGTGATATAAAAATTTCCGGTAAAAGGATGTATATCGATTGCCGAAGGAGCAAAGGTCAGTTTATCTCCTTTTTCTTCATACAGTTTTCTGAAACCGGCATCTTTTTCTGAAAGCCGGATTATTGTTTTTTTCAGATTTTCCAAACTGATATCGACAAATGGTTTTTCCAATAAATTCTGACTTTCCAAATCGAAGCGATAAATGGATCTGTAATCATGATTGTCATAAGCCCCCTTACAAACCAATAGCAGTGAATTCGTTTTCTTGTCAAAACAAAGCCCTTCCACATTGTGTTGCTTATTCAAAAAGAATTTTAGTTTTTCCACTTTTTGAAAATCCGTTCCCAAATCAGTAATCCTATAAATATTCCCCGAGCTTTTAACGACATATATCACATCGCCTACTTTTTCTATACCTTCATAATCTCCCTTATCTCGGAATTCCGTTTTCGTTATTTCTTCTTCTTGGATATGAAAAACAAATCCTTCCTCGTCCTGTACAGCAAAAAATCCTCCTTCTCCATCATTCGTCAAACCTGAAATTTCCTTCAAGGATTTCGGCAAGACCCTTGTGTTATCGGGTTGGTTGATCTCGTATGGAAAAACATATTCTTTCGAATTCCGATTCGGCTGCTCCGTAACTTTTTTTCCCGCACCACAACCGTACACCAAAACAATAAACAACAAAAGTATGTACCGAGGAATTTTCATAACTAAGGGAATTTTTAATCGTTTCTGACCAATGATTTGATTGCCGCCGCCTTGGAGGCAGGAAAAAGGGAAAATAAAACACCGAAAACCAGTACGAAAATTATGATGGCAATAAAATCAAACAGGCGGAGGCTCATCGGATAGGCATCTACGATAAATCCTTCCATTGGTAAAAGATTGAATTGTTTATGCAATAGGTAAACCAGGATAGCCAGGCCACAGCCCATAATCAACCCCAAACCGGAAATCAACAGACCTACATTGAGGAATACTTTTTTAATAAAGGCATTATCCGCTCCCATCGTTTTCAGGATGGCAATATCTTTTTTCTTTTCATGAATCAACATCAACATACAACCGATCATATTGATGGAAACCAGAAGTCCCGCTAAACCGACAATGACAAAGCCCATGAATTTTTCGACCTTCATTAATTTGAAAAAGGCTTCATTCTGTTCAAATCTATCCTTGACATGAAAATCATCCCCTATGATTCTTTTAATTGCAGTTTTCGTCGCTTCCGTATCCGCATCCTCTTTGAGTTTAACTTCCAACTGCGATACTTCACCACTGGAATAATTCCGTAGTTTTCGAGCAAAATCCAAATCGGCAATTACATATTTTTCATCAATCTGTTGCTGGATATTGAATACTCCCGAAGGACTGAGATATTGTTTCCTAAAAGGTTTTTCAAAATTGCCGACCTGTTTATTTTTAAGCATAAAAACAGAAAGTTGCGAAAGCACATCTTCCACACTGATTCCCATCTTATTCCTCATACTATATCCCACCACTCCATAACTCCTAGCACCTCCTTTCAACTTGTAAGCCCCCTCATAAATCACCGAATCCAAACGGGTCACATGCAGCCAGTTTTCATCTACACCTTTCAGTACGCCGAAATCCTGATTTCCCTTGTATTCGAAAAAGGCGATTTCCTCCAAGCAGGTGGATACTTTATCCACACCATTTAAATCGACCAAACCTTTATAAGTCAATGAATCCAAAGTAAAGACCTTGCCTTTCTTGGGTGTAACCATCACATCCGGCTGGAAAGAATTATAAAGGGATTTGATTAAATCCTCAAAACCGTTGAAAACGGACATTACAATGACCAGAGCCATCGTTCCCAAAGTAACACCCAATACGGATATGCCCGTAATGATATTGATGGCATTCATGGACTTTTTGCCCAATAGATATTTTCTTGCAATCTTAAAAGGGAGGTTCATGCCGGAAAGATAAGATTATTCGGAGACATCATCTTCCGAACGGTCTTTTCCCATTTGGTTTTCTTTTTCCAATCTATCTAATAGGTCGGTGACCCGGTACATTTCATCAAGGGTATCGTCCAAATAGAAATCGATATTTGGCACCCTCCTAATCTGTTTCCTGACCCTTTGGGTCAGCCCTTGTTGTAGTCGGGTTTTATTCTGTTCCAAAAGAAGGATAACCGACTGCTTGTCAATTGCATTATAGACACTTACATAAATCTTGGCGAGTTGTAAATCCGGAGAAACCACCACATTGGTAAGGGTCACCAATGCATTCTCATAAATATATTGTCCTTCCTGATGCAAAACCACACTGAGGTTCCTTCTGATCATTTCGGAGACCTGTCTTTGTCTTTTTGATTCGGATTTAGCCATTTTTCTAAAATTGAATGATTATACAAAGGTAATCCTTTTAATAACGGAAAAGTTTCTTTTATGCTTATCAACATTAGAAAAAATAATCCGGATGAGGAAAACCACACCCGGATTAGATGAAAATTATCTTTTAATTTCTAATAGATGTTATCACGAAAAATTGATTATGGCCAACCGGTTCTTTTGAAAATATGCCTGCGTTATTCCTCTCAACCGTAGCTAGGGCTACGCTTTTCGACGAATGCCTTGCCTATTTCCAAAATTCCTCAGTTGTCTTACATAAAAAACATCTCGTGATAACATCTAATCTATGAAAATAATCTGATCATAGGATTGCGGGGCCAAGCGATTTCCCTTATCCTGATTGAAATTGAATATCAAGTACCAACATTGTTTAGCGGGAGCCTTGAAATCCTTTTCGAATCTGTATTTCTTAGCCAATGATTCTGCTTTCTGTAGAACCAGATTATCCTTCAATGTCGATTTGGTCTTATTGGATTTGGCAGAAACCACCTTACCCATCTGATTAATACATACATCTACATGGACTTTTCCGTTTTTCCCCTGGGCTATTGCCTTGATCTCTCCCTGGCTAGGTCGCTCTTTCACCTTACGATTAAACCCGTGGCCGCTTCCTTCCCCACTTCCCGTTCCTGTATCATTTCCTCCTGATCCTCCAGCTCCGGCACTCGTTCCACTGTCCGTTCCGGTAGGACTTCCGGGCTTACCCGGTGTGTTCCCTGTATTGGTGCTGGTATTGGCATCCGTTCCTGTACTGGGTTTGGATGGTTTGGTCGGTTTGGATGGTTTCGGAGCCGTTGGTTTTGGAGGAGCTGTGGGCTTATCCTTAGGTGGTGTCGGCGTCCCCGGCCTTGGTGGTTTGACGGGTGTAGGCTCAGGTGGTGCCGGTGGAGCCGTTACCGGAGAAGGCTCCGGTGTCGTCTGAACCGGAGTGGGAGGAGTCGGTTCGGGTGCCGGAGTAGGCTCCGGTGTTGGAGCCGGTGGTGTCGGCTCCGGTGGAGTAGGCTCCGGCTGTGGTTCCGGCTCCGGTGTATCCGGTGCTGCTTCTTGTTCGGCAGCATCCTGTGTATCACCAATAGGATCATCCGGTGCGGAAGATCCGGATTCGTCAAAAGGAATTTCTTCCACTTCGGGTTCCGGCGGCGGCGGAGGTGGTGGCGTATAATTGGCGAATTCTATCAGAATCTCTGATTTATCCTCAATGATTTCATCTTTGAGGAATGGAATCAGTGCCAATATTAGAATTCCAAT
>JAHDFN010000090.1:0-3628 GCA_020628145.1 Saprospiraceae bacterium
AAATTTTATTGGATAATGATTTTCTCTACCAATCTTTCTTTCCCATCGGTTATACTTAGGAAATATGTTCCCTTCGGCAAATCGGACATGTCGAATGATTCACGAACCGAATTTCCATTGATGAACCTTTTTCCTTGAACGGATTGACCGAGGAAATTATAGATCTCCAATTCCAATTCCAGGTATCCATCTATTTCCATTTCGATAACGAATTGTCCATTATTCGGATTCGGTGACAATTGGAAATAACTCAAACCTTCTATCTCATGGGTAGGTATTACCGTAACATCGGCGGAAGCCTGGCAACCATTGGCATCGGTAACATTGAGGGAATAAGATCCGGGATCATCAAAAATGGAAGCCGTCGTTTCCCCATTACTCCAACTATAGGAATAAGGCGGAATACCCCCTGAAACCGAACTCTGTGCAAATCCGAACCCATTCTGTAGAATGGAAACAGAAAGCGGAGATGGCTCGTCAATAACTACGGTAGCGCCGAATTCACATTCGTTGGCATCTATGACAATTAAGTCATAAGTCCCCGCAGGAATGTTATCCAAATCTTCAGTGCTTGAAGATAATCCATTCGAACTGTTCCACTGATAAATATAAGGAGCCGCACCACTTAGTACTTCAATGTCGATAACTCCGGATTCACCACCATTACAAGCAACATCTTCTGCTATTACTGAAACATCAATACCTTCCGTACCACTGACTGTTCCCTGGCCTACACCGGTACAACCATTGGCATCGGTAACCGTAACGGTGTAAGTTCCGGCTGATAGGTCATCCTGTAACTGAAGGAAGAAACCATTATTCCAAAGGAAAGTGTATGGAGCGGTTCCTCCAAATGGTCTGGCCAGTGCGATTCCGTTTTGGGCAGAGCAATTATCATCCGTTATTTCCACTTCCACTACTATGTTGACATTCATCAGTATGGAAATGGTATGGATACTATCACATCCGAAAGAACTTGTGAATATTTCCTCGATTACCGTATCTTCGGTATAAATCTGACCGTTGTATTCACCACCAACACATAAGGGAACGACCTCGGTAGTTTGAAGGGTGGGAATAACTTCCAAAAGAGTGATGACAATACTATCACAACCAGCTGCGGTATTGAAGAAATCGGTATATGAACCGGATTGTGTATATACATTATTGCCGACTATGAATTCTTCTCCTTCACAAATAACGACCTCGTTGAAGAATTCTCCGGATGTACTGGTGGTGATTATTGTAATCACAGTAGAATCACATCCTGCGGATGAAGTCAGGACATCTGTATAATTGCCGGAAGAATCATAAGTGTTTTCTCCAACGATTATGATGTCTCCATCACATAATACGACCTCTTGGGTAATGGTAACACTTGGTACGACTTCTATGATGGTAACTACGGTAGAGTCACATCCGCCATTGGAAGTGAGGAAATCTGTATAGGTACCTGTTGCGTCATATGTATTCTCACCAACCATAATAGATTCTCCTTCGCAGAGGATGAATTCCTGCTCTGTAAAAATTTCCGTTACAATATCCAAAACCGTTATCACTGTAGAATCACAACCACTGGAAGAAACCAATAGGTCAGTATAAGTCCCAGTAGAAAAATAGGAATTATTCCCTACCATTATGGAATCACCATCACATATTTCTACGAACTGTTCAAATATGATATTATCGACAATTTCAATATGTGAGATGACCAATGAATCACAACCTAGATAGGATTCCAATAAATTCTGATAATCACCGGCTTCTGTGTAGATGCTATCTCCTATGGTTACACTTTGTCCCTCACAAATCTGTAAATCAATCTCTTCAATTAATTGTGGTAATATGGTAAGATGGGTAATGATGGTTGAATCACAACCATTGGCTCCTGTCAATACATCCGTAAAATCTCCCGATTCGATATAAGTATTGTCACCTACTGTCCAACTTTCACCTAAACAGAGGACTATGTCGTTCTCTTCTGTTACAGGAAATACTTCGATTACGATAGTAGTAACAGTAGAATCACAGCCTCCCGTGGAAATCAACAAATCGGTATAGGTTCCGGTAGATGAATAGGTGCTGTTGCCAACTTCGATGGTTTCACCCGGACACAACATCACTTCCTGCTCAAAAAGAATTTCCGTTACAACGGTTAAGTTGGTAATAATGGTGGAGTCACATCCATTTACTGAATTAATCACATCTGTGTAGTTGCCATCGGAATTATAAACACTTTCTCCAACCGATACGGATTCTCCCGTACAGATTTGTATATCCTGTTCGAAAGTAATATTATTGATAACTTCCAAATGGGTGATAATGGTAGAATCACACCCTTGATAGGAGGTAAGAACATCTGTGTATTCACCGGAAGAAGAATAGGTGTTACCACCTACCATTATGCTTTGCCCATCACAAATCTGGACTTCATTTTCCTCTAAGATTTCAGGAGTGACAAAAATAATGGAAACAACGGTCGAATCGCAACCGTTTACCGATGTCAAAAAATCGGTAAATGTTCCGGGATTGAAATAGGTACTGTTACCAACGATTATACTGTCTCCCGAACAAAGAAAATGGGTATTTTCTTCTAGAATATTATCCACAACGGTCAAATGGGTAATCACAGTAGAATCACATCCCTGATCGGTGGTAAACATATCCGTATAATCTCCATCACTATTATAAGTGCTATTACCAACAGTTATGGACTCTCCCTGACAGATGGTTACATCCATTTCATTGATGATGGCAGTTGTGATTGTCAAATATGTAATGACCGTAGAATCACACCCTCCGGAAGAAGTGAATAAGTTTGTATAAGTACCTTCGACCGTATAGATACTATCACCGATTGGATAAGAAGTACCATCGCATATTTCCACAAAATTATCCGTTGTGGAAGAACTGGAAATGGTAATGTTTGTGGTAATGATGGAATCACAACCAAAGGAAGATGTAAGTACATCCGTAAATGTTCCCTGTCCCGTATATGTGCTTTCTCCTACCGTATGACTTTGTCCGGGGCATAAGGATACATTGGATTCAACAGTCTGAACCGGTAAAATGGTTATGTGGGTAATGACTAAAGAATCACAACCCAGAGAATTGGTTAATAAATCCTCATAACTCCCTGCTTGGGTGTAGGTACTGCTTCCTACCATGTGGCTATCACCATCACAAAGACTAACTTCGACCTCCTCCAGACTACTCAGAAAGATCACATCGATTTCATCTATGGCGATATCTGTACCATCAGTTACGGTAACAGTATATGTGCCGGGTTGTGTTACTTCGATACTTTGTGTGAATTCATTGGTTGACCAACTATAACTCAATCCGGGTAATTCAGTATCGAGAATGAGTGAAAAACCATTACATACTTCTGCATTGCAATCCGAAGGAGTAGCAGGAACTGTCCAAGAGAGTGTAACAGTAAAAGTTACATAGCTATCTATGCCTTGATCATTAGCACTATCAAGAATCGTAAACTCCCAAAGACCTGCCGGATCAAAGTTGCCCAGATTTTCTGTGAAGGTTTGGATGTTACTATTCCCAATTGAAGGGGCATAGCCTGTCATATCTCCTGAAGGAGATATTAGTAACTTTCTTATCGTACCTGTTG
>JAHDFN010000090.1:3638-15486 GCA_020628145.1 Saprospiraceae bacterium
GTCATATCTCCTGAAGTGCCGGGGCCATCTATATCAATGGAAGTTTCATCTAACTTGGAAACTCCGATAGTATCGATAAAAGTAGTCAGGGTAACTGTAATATCGGTCGCTTCTGAAGGAATGTTGGAATATATCCCACTGGGAAACGTCAGCGAACCCATACCTTGTCCGAAGAAGCCACTATTAGCTCCTACCGGAATCGGGTCGCTTGAAACTTCTTCCAAACCATTCTGTGCAGGATTCGGAGGGCAGTGCAGACTGACAACCAAGTGGTCATTTAATAGGGAACTGTTATGGTTTATTGCTTTACCATCCCATTCATGAGATGAATGGCAAAATGCCAATAGGGGAAAGAGCAAGGAAAGGGTTAGTATTGCCAGTGATTGAGTACAAGTTTTCATCATTTGAAAAATCTTTGTAATGTGTTAAGGATGTAGTGTTTATGATAGAAAATCATAAGGGATTTGCAGGCTGGTTTTGTACTGCAAAGTCCATACCTTAAATGCGGATTTATTCCTATGTGGAGGTAAAAAATCAAAATATGTCGGATTTAGGGAACCCATTTGACTAAAATGGGTTATTGTTGGTTGTGAATACTTGGTTTTGGATAACTAATCTTGGTATTACATTTCAAAAACCTTTATCGTATTTTTGTCCTCGGATTCAACTTATATATTTAGGATATGGAATTGATACCACATGATATTTTGGAGAAATTGGAATTTGATAAAATCCTCCGATTATTGGAAAAAGAATGCTTGGGGATACCGGGCAAGGAGGTCGTTTCCAATTTAAAACCACGAACCGAACTCTTCATTCTGGATCGCTTACTCAAAGAAGTAAAGGAATATGTCCATTCCATTGAAGAAGGAGAGGCTATCCCCCTTATGAATTATGAAGATATTTCGGAAGAATTGAAATTATTGGAAATCGAGGGAATGATACTGCCTATTGAACAGATTGTTGCCGTTAAGAACCAATTGACATCCATAGGTGCTATTTTCAAGTATTTTACACCTGAGAATCAGAAAATCTATCCTACCTTATTCGAGATCATCCGTGAAGATACGTTCGATCAGAAGTTGATTGTCGGTATTGAAAAAATCATTGACGAAGAAGGAAAAATCAAAAGAACAGCTTCGCCCGAATTGATGAAAATCCATAAGGCAATGGTTTCGAAAAGAAGGGAATTGGACAAACAATTTGCAACAACCATTCAGGATTTCAAGAAAAAAGGTTGGCTGACCGATAATATAGAAAGCTTCAGGAATGGAAGAAGGGTGCTATCTGTTCCGGCGGAGCATAAGAGGAAAATGAGTGGTATTATCCATGATGAATCCGCAACGGGAAAAACGGCATTTATCGAACCTGATTCCATCATTGGCATCAATAATGATATTTTCAATCTGGAAAACGAAGAACGTCGGGAGATTCATAAAATTCTCAAGGAATTATGTGCTACTTTGAGACCTTACGTTCCCATCATCAGGAAATATCAAAAACTGATAATCCGCTTTGATGTGATTCGGGCTAAAGCCAAACTTGCTGTTTCACTAGAAGCGGATATGCCCAGAATCAAAGACAAACCGGGTTTCGGGTTTATTAAATCATATCATCCCCTCCTTTTATTGAAAAACAAATCCATTGGAAAAGAGACCGTCCCTTTTGAATTGGTACTTCATGGTAAAAATAAAATCCTTGTATTGAGCGGTCCAAATGCCGGAGGTAAATCTGTCACGATGAAGGCTGTGGGATTATTACAAATGATGTTGCAGTCGGGCATGTTGGTGCCGGGAGATCCGGAATCCGAATATGGTATATTCCATTCCTTTTTTGCAGATATAGGCGATCAGCAATCCCTTGAGGATGATTTGAGTACATATTCATCTAGATTGAATAATATGAAATCATTCATGAACAAGGCCGATGATAAATCACTGGTCTTGATAGATGAATTCGGGTCGGGTACAGACCCACAAATTGGTGGAGCAATAGCCGAAGCCATATTGAAAAAATTACATGATCAAAAGGTCTTTGCTTTTATTACGACACACTACTCGAATTTGAAGGTTTTTGCATTTAAAACAAAGGGAATAGTCAATGGGGCGATGCGTTTTGATAAGGATACCCTTTCACCCAGTTACGAATTACAGGTGGGAAGTCCGGGAAGTTCCTATGCATTTGAAATTGCCAAAAAAATTGGATTGGGAAAGGATGTAATCAAATATGCTAAACATAAAATCGGTAAGAATGAAAGAGCAATAGACCAACTCCTTATCGATTTGCAAAAGGAAAAACAGGAACTCGAAGAAAAGTTGGATACTGCAACCCAACGGCAGAAAAATCTGGATATTCTTATTCGGAATTATGAGAAAATGGCCGGGGATCTCGATATCAATCGAAAGAAACTGAAACTCGATGCCAAGCAGTTTGAAATGCAGAAAACAGCACGGGATAACAAGGAATTGGAAAAATTGATTAGGGAAATCAAAGAAGAAAAAAACCTAGAGAAAGCCAAGGCACTTGCTATAGAAGCCCGTAAGAAAAGACAAACCGTACACAACGAAATTGATGGACTGAAGGAAGATATTTATTATAAAGAAGAAAAGGGAATAACCCGTCCTATTCAAGTGGGGGATTTCGTTAAGCTCAAATCCGGGGGGGCAACAGGAAAAGTTATCCGGATAGATAAAAAGAATGTCATCGTGGAAATGGGTTTGTTGAAAATTACGACCCACCTCAGAGAATTGACCCTCGCAGGAGAACCTTTAGAGCAGAAAAAAAAAGGGATTCATGCCAATATGTTGGAAGAGAAAGCCAAATTCGTTTCTAAAATCGATGTCCGTGGAATGAGGCGGGACGAAGCATTGATTACTTTGGAAAAATACATTGATAAGGCATTGGTATCCGGGGTGTCCAAATTGGAAATAATTCATGGAAAGGGAGATGGTATTCTTCGTAAAGCCGTCCATTCAAAATTAAGAGAATACCCATCCTTGAATAATTTCTATCATCCGGAACCCAATAAAGGCGGAGATGGAACTACTTGGGTTGAGATGGATTGACATTAAGGAAATTTTTTAAGGATATTTATAATAATCCGATCTTATAGCTCGTTTTCTGCACTAAAATTCGGACATATGAAATACCTAATGGCTTTCTGTTTATTCCTTTCTACAACAACTTTGGCTTTTTCCCAATCCTACAATACCGCAATAGGAGTAAGGCTCGGATCCGGTGCAGGCATATCACTTCAACAAAGGGTGGCCAACAAAACCACTTTAGAAGGCATTGTAGGAACCAAATTCAAGGATAATGCCTATAAGGTAACCCTTGTAGCCAAGCAACATTTTCCAATACTTTTCAAGAGATTCAACGTTTATACGGGAGGTGGTGTACACAAAGGATGGTACACCGGTGGCAATAGGACGACAATAGATGAACCCGCCAACCCTATTGAGAATCCCTTTGGAGTTACACTTGTCGGCGGAGCCGAATTATCCCTGGGAAAATTCAATATCAGTTATGATTTCCTTCCTTCCTTCAATTTCAGAGGAGGGGAAAAGGCATTTGAAAGTTCTACGGCTGTTACCGTCAGATATATATTATGGGAACGCCCTACACAAAGGGAAATTCGGAAGAAAAAAAGAAAAAAGAAAAAGAAGGGTTCCAAGAGCAGTGGAGGTGGCCTATTTGATATCTTTAAGAAGAATTAACACCTTATTGTTTTATGGCATAACAAAACCACAATGAATATTCATTGTGGTTTTGTTATTGTGTAAGATGTTCGACAACAACTATCACAAATTATTAGTAAATTGAGTTCTCATTAGAAAGCAAATACTACATATGAAAAGATTATCCGGTTTATTCCTAATCCTATCCCTTTTGATGAATTCGATAATTGCACAGGAAAGCGGTTTCGAACAAGAAGAACTCAAGGGAATAGTTTATAACAAGGAATTAACCTTGGATCTCCGAGTACATACAGGTGGTTTATTGGCCATCGCCCTGAATAGGGCCCGAATCAAAACCTATTATAAAACGACATTCTACCAACTGGAGTTGGGGAGGCTTCGGCATCCCAAAGAATCCAAAAACAATGATCTGGGAATTACCTATCAGGGGTTTTCTTCCAGTTCTTACACCTTCGGGAAACAGAATTCCTTCTATCTGCTCCGTGGAGGATATGGTGAAAAAAGATACTTCTCTGAAAAACAGGACAGAAGGGGAGTCGCCCTAGGGGTTTCCTATATGGTAGGGGCTACATTGGGCTTGTTAAAACCCTATTATCTGGATGTCAGAATCAATGATGGGGATGGAAATTATTCTATTCAGAGAATTCCATATTCCGAAGAGAACGAAGATGCATTCTTGGATGTTTATAACATATTGGGTTCTTCGGGATTCAAATATGGTTGGAAGGAAATATCCCCGATGCCCGGCATTAATGCAAAAGTAGGCGTTCATTTGGATTGGGGAGCATTCGATCAATTTGTAAAGGCCATGGAATTCGGATTCATGATAGATGCATTCTATAAGAAGGTGCCTATCATGGTGACGGAAAAAAACAAATTCCTATTCGTCAATGTTTATTTAGCTTTGCAAATAGGAAAAAGAAGTAATTAATAGAGGAGACTGTATCATGATAGATTTACCAATAGTGAATGATAAACCACAAAGGGAACGCAAACCGGACTGGCTTCGGGTCAAATTACCTATTGGTGAAGATTATAAACGGGTTCGCAGACTCGTTGATGAATATAAATTACATACCATTTGCCAAAGTGGTAATTGTCCCAATATGGGGGAATGCTGGGGAGCGGGAACCGCTACCTTTATGATTTTGGGTAATGTCTGCACCCGTTCCTGTTCTTTTTGTGCCGTTAAGACAGGTCGCCCCAACGAATATGATGAAGACGAACCGAGGAGAGTGGCCGAGGCTATTCATCTGATGCAGGTCAAACACGCAGTTATCACTTCCGTTAATAGAGACGAACTGAAAGATCGGGGAGCCGAAATCTGGCACCAGACCGTCAAGGCCGTCAAGGAACTTTCACCACAGACTACGATAGAAACGCTAATCCCGGATGTAAGAGGTAACTGGCAGGCATTGGAAAGGATGATCTCTGCCGGCCAGGAAGTGGTTTCCCACAATATGGAAACAGTGGAAGGACTATATAGAAAAGTGAGGCCACAAGGGAAATACGCTCGTTCCCTTGAAGAAATAAAACGGATAAAAGACTACGGCAAACGAACCAAAACCGGTTTTATGGTCGGCTTGGGGGAGACAGAGGATGAGGTCATTAAAACACTAGAAGATCTCAAAGGAATGGGCTGCGATGTCGTAACGATAGGTCAGTATCTCCAACCTACGAAAATGCATTTGGAAGTCGCTGAATTCGTCCATCCGGATCAATTCAAAAAATACGAGGAAATCGGATTATCAATGGGCTTTGATTTTGTCGAAAGCGGACCTTTGGTTCGTTCTTCCTACCATGCAGAACGTCACCTCTGATATTTTTATAACAAGATTTTCATTTTCATTATTTGATTATCGATGCATTTCGATAAAGGATTATCCCTACCTTGCAGTTAATCAAAATGACAGAATTCAAGTGAATGATTTTCCCTACAAAGCCCTAATCAGATACGATGGCAAAGATTTGGAATTGAAACCGAAGGGCATGACCCGAACGGATGAATTATACGTAGATAGTCGATGAAATCGAAAATGGTCGGAAATACAAATTGGATATTCATGCCAAGCAGCAAATCGTATTGGAAAAGGTCATTTGGAAAATCGATTGCAGTAAGAATCACCAAGACTTTTCAACTGTGTTTTCTAACGGTTTCCAATCCTGGTCCGAAAGCAGGGAATATACATTCGATGAGAAAATACCCAAATTGAAAGGAATTGCTTTTCCCTTGATGAAATATTACGGCGATTATCATTTCCCACAAATCAAAGGAGGAAAAGGAAATATCCATTCTTGGACATATACTTACCTAAGGCACAAAAAAGGAAATGAAATCACCCTTTTGGCTTCCCTGACAGAAAGGATGGCTTATACCATTTTCAAGTACGATGCCAATAAGAAGGAACTCACCATAGAAAAAGATTGTGGGGGGCTGGAACTTTCCCATTCTTATCCTGTTTTGGAATTCATTCAGGTAACAGGAAAAGATAAGACCGTTTTTGATCAATGGTTTTCCATTTCGGAGATAAAACGACCTAAAGTCAAACCTGCTTTCGGTTGGACGAGCTGGTACAACTACTACACCAAAATCAATGAGGAAATCATATTGGGAAACCTCAATGCTTTTTCAGATAAGAAAATACCACTTGATATTTTCCAAATCGATGACGGATACCAGCAACGGGTGGGCGATTGGCTACAAATCAATACTGCTAAATTCCCAAAAGGAATGAAACATATAGCAGATGCCATCCACAAAAAAAAAACCAAAGCCGGGCTTTGGCTGGCTCCTTTCGTAGCAGAAGGCCAATCGGAGGTTTTCCTGAAAAACAAGGATTGGTTTTTGAAAGATGACAAAGGGAAACCTGTTGCCGTCGGGTACAATCCGATGTGGAGCGGTTGGTTTTATGCTTTGGATATCTATCATCCGAAAGTGCGGGAATACCTTACCTCCGTCTTCCATGTCGTACTGCAACAATGGGGATTCGATATGGTCAAATTGGACTTTCTCTACGGGGCCGCCGTCTTTCCCCGAAGGGACAAAACACGGGGACAGATCATGACGGATGGAATGGAATTCCTAAGACAGGTTTGTGGGGATAAAATCATTTTGGGGTGTGGTGTGCCATTGGGCCCGGCATTTGGTCGAGTGGATTATTGCCGTATCGGTGCGGATATCCATTTGTCTTGGGAACATGGCCTGCTTAAATTTTTCAACAATAGGGAAAGGGTTTCTACCATGATTGCCTTGCGTTCCGTCTTAGGGCGTTGGCAATTGAATAACCATGCTTTCCTGAATGATCCGGATGTCTTCATTCTCCGGAAGGAAAAGAATAAACTGACTCCCATACAGCAAAATACCATTGTGACTCTTAATGCCATTCTAGGCCGTTTGATTTTCACTTCAGATAATATCGAAGAATATGACGAAGAGCAACTATGTGAATTACAGGCAGCAAGGAAATGGATGTACAGTGAAGTGGAGCAGGTCCGCCAACTCTCCGATTATTATGAAATTTCATTTCAGAATGAAGGAAAGTATTATAAGGCTTATGCCAATCTATGGAATAAAAAGACCCGTATCGGACTGGGCAATGGCTCCCTGGAATTGGAACCCTATGAAACGATCATATTGAAAGCCTAGCTTCGGGTGGTTATGCCGGCGATTAACCCTTCACTGTACCACTTGATTTTATCCCTGACCCCTCTGAATATTACTAGGATTTCCTCTTCGGTTCCTTGTGCATCATAAGGGTCCGGAAATGCCTTATGGATGGTGATCCCCTTTCCGGGATATACCGGACAAGCCTCTCTGGCGTTATCGCAGACCGTCAGAATATAGTCGAATGGAATATCCTGATATTCTTCCATCAGGTTTGAAGTATGATGACTGATATCGATTCCTTCTTCCTTCATCACGGTAATGGCCCTCGGATTGACACCATGCCTGACGGTACCTGCACTATAAATATTGGCTTTCCCTCCTATAAAGTGTGAGAAATAGCCATGTGCCATCTGGCTCCTACAGGAATTGCCGGTACAAAGGATTAGGATATTCATATGCTTGGTTTAAAAAATAAGAGTGTGTTCAAACAAATGATACACACTCCAATCCAAATAAAACATAGGGTGTTTTATATTTTTAAGGGTGGGTCGATTGTGCCACAAAGGTGGCTAAAGCTTTGATAAAATAAAAAAAGCACTGGATTAAATTAATGTTAAGGATTTCTTTCCGAATTCATACCATATTTTAAAGACCTGTTCGCCTGTCGGGAAAAAGGAGCCTTTCATCGAAAAGCATAGGTGGCAAAGGTGTCTATTCCAACTTTATAGTCGTCAAAAACGTAAATTGGAAAAAAATAATCACATGTTAATTATAACATTGTTCATATTGAGATTCTGGTGGCTATGGCTCTTGTTGTTCATCATAATTTCATATTCTTCCCAAAAGGTCATACGGATTCCATTAAGGGAACAGATGCCTCGTGATTTACTCAAACTCAAACAACAGGCTTCCCGCTTCAAATCCAGATTGATCCCCTGGAAAAAAGAGGAAATGGAAATCCTTTCCTTGAATAAGATTGAAGAACAGATTAGTCGTAAAAGAGGTTTCATTTCTACCGGAGCTTTCGCCTCGATATATCAGGAACCCATTTTCAGTTATGGTTATAAGGCTTATCCTACACATGAACGGATGGGAGTGTTGTATGCTCAGACCGAAGGTAACGAGTTGTTTTATTATGAATACCCCGGAGAAGTCGATGTACAGGTAAATGGAGTCATATTAGGGAAAATAATGGACGGCAAACTCTTGGGGACAGATGGTCGGATGTTGGCTAATTATTTGGAGAATAGGTTGGAAGGGTACACATCCATCGTCATTGGAAATAAGGATGTGGGACATATCCTCAAAAAGAACGGATATAATAACGATGTCAATCCCCGTGCATTGGATTTTGTAGATGTCGATTTGGATTTGGACGAAAGTATCATTTTCCTAGCTATGGCGATTTGGAAGATAGTTAAGGAGAATGTAAAATAAGAAGGCAACTTTCCTTTTAGTAGGATTGTCCTTAATTTAGAGACAAATAGAAAAATTATGCAACGGTTTATTATACTTCTAGGTCTTATGGGATTCGGATGGGGTCTTTTCGCCCAACAGGCTCAAGAACAATTGGATGTCGAACAGTTCAAAAAGGAAATCGAAGACAAACTCAGTTCTTTTGAATTGGATATCTCCAGTGCCCTCAAGGAAATGGAATCCGCAATGGGAAGCATGATCTTTGAAAGCGATGGCAACGTCATTATCAACGGTGATACCATAATCATAGCTCCAGGAGGTGAACTACCCGAAGGGATGGAGAATTTCGGAGACATATTCAAACAAGCCCCCGAAGGAGGGACGGAAGGTTTCCAATTCTTTTTCGGGGATGAGAATATGGATGGTTTTTCTGAAATGTTCCAAAAATTAAAAGACCAACTGGACCATGCATTTGATTTCAAGGACTTCAATATGGAAGGGATGGAAGAAGGCGAATCTGGCAGAAGTCCTGAAAAGAGAGAAGAGAAATCCCAACCTAAAAAGAAAAAAGAAGCCCCTACCAAAAAGAAAAATGAGAAAAAAAGGAAGACTTATACCCTTTAAAGAGAAATATTGCCGATTTTCATAGCCCGTTCAGATTATGCTGAGCGGGCTTTTTAATTTCATCCGTTTTGGCAGAACAAAAACAAATAACCATTCCTGCAACCGACGGTTTTGGATTGTCGGCACTTTTACTCAAAAATGAAGGAGGAATATCGCCTAAAGCGGTTATTCAATTTCATGCAGGCACGGTCATCCGAAAAGAATTTTACCTCAAATTCTGTAGTTTCTTTGCAGATAATTGCTTTGATGTCATCCTCTTCGATTATAGGGGGGTAGGAGAGTCCCGCCCCGATTCGCTAGTCGGTTTTTCCGCTTCCATTTCCGATTGGGGCATAAAGGACGCTGCCGGAGTGGGAAATTGGCTGATTGCTCACTATCCGGATACTCCAAAGTTACTTTTGGCTCATAGTATGGGTGGGCAAATCATTGGGCTGATGCCCAATTGGAATATCTATGATCGGATGATGGTCGTTGCGAGTTCCTCCGGTAATTGGAACAATTTTATTCCTTCCTATCGGAGGAAGGTGGAATGGAGCAGCCGTCTTCTTTTTCCTATTGTGCTGAAGATTATGGGGTATGCTCCGGGTCGCTTGGGTTTGGGGCAGGATTGGCCGAAAGGCGTTGCTCTTGAATGGTATTCTAATTGTAAAAGAAACGGTTTGATGGCCGAATATCTATCAGGAAAAAATAATGAATCCTATTATGATAGGATAGATAAGGAAATAATTGCTTGGTTTCTGTCAGATGATCATATGGCAACACCTAAGACCATGCCCAATTATAAAAAATCATATCCTAATGCCCGGGTCGAATCTTACATGATAAGACCTGAATCCTGTGGTTTGGAGAGCATCGGCCACTTTGGACTTTTCAAGGAGAAGACCCGAGATACCCTGTGGAATGAAATCTTACATTGGTTGGAAAATTGTGACGCATCAGATTGAACGGTGAACAAAAATTAATAATATTTATTATATCTAGAAAAGTCACAATCTGTTAATTTTATCGTCAAAAGATTACATTTCTCTACCTATAAAAAGTCATATGGATTACAAGAATTGGATTCATAAGATGAAATGATGAAGAAATATCGTTTTCTGTGACATTTTAATTGTGTGAAAACATTTGGTTTTTACATTTGTACAGGCAATAATTAAAATTAAACTACTAACCACTTTATTAGAATGAAATTTTACCTACTCTCATTCCTATTCCTATTTGTACAAATAGGAATGGAAGCCCAATCTATTTGGAAAGATGTTGCTTCCCATCGGAATCATGTTCCAAAAATGGAACGAATCAGTCATCCTAAGTCCTACCATACCATTGCATTGGATAAGGATGCATTTCTGAATGCCGTTCAGGAAATGCCTTCCAGAACTGCCGATGCTCAACCCATTCAGTTTAGCGTTCCATTGCCCAATGGACGTTTGGAGCGATTCAACCTTGTGGATGCGGAATTGATGCATCCCGAACTGGCGGCCAAATTTCCGGAATTGAAGTCGTTTATCGGAAAAGGAATCGATGATCCGACTGCTGATTTGAGGATTACTTATTCCCCTTATCATGGTTTCAATGGTATGATACGTTCGGGTAATCATAGTACCGTTTACATCGATCCATTAACCAAGGATCACCAGGATTACATGGTCTATTACAGAAAGGATGTAAATCGTCCGGATGATGGATTCGAATGTACGACACCCGGAGCCGATTTACATAGCCATGTAGTCGAAGAAGATTATACCCGTGCTTCAGGGCCTTATGGTGATTGCAATTTGAGAAGATACCGTTTAGCTCTTTCCTGTACAGGTGAATATTCACAATATCATATCGGTCAGGCTGGAGGAACTACCGGAACGACTGCCGGAGATAAGGCCATTGTTCAATCTGCGATGAATGTTACCATGGCACGGGTCAATGGTGTATTTGAACTCGACTTGGGGATTACCATGCAGGTTATTGCGAATAATGATGAAGTTATTTATCTGAATGCTAATACCGACCCTTGGACAAATGAATGGAATACGACTACGGCACAAACGCTGGATGCCGTTATTGGAGTGAATAATTATGATATCGGACATAATTTCAATACGACAGATGGTGGAAGTGCCGGTTGCCTTACTTGTGTTTGTACAAGTGTAAGTCAGAGTGGAACCCACAAGGGACGTGGATATACAGGAAGGGGAGCGCCTATCGGTGATCCTTTCGATATCGATTATGTGGCTCATGAAATGGGACACCAGTTCGGTGGGTATCATACCCAAAGTAATCAGAGTTGTAGAAGTGGTAGCGGACAGACGGAGGTAGAGCCCGGTTCGGCGAGTACGATAATGGGATATGCCGGTATATGTGCAGCCAATGTTCAAAGTAATAGTGATGATTATTTCCATTATGTGAATATCAGGGATATTGTAGATGCTATCAATAATGGAGTTGAAAATACTTGTGCCGAATTGATAGTGTCCGGAAATGCCGGCCCTAGTGCAGATGCCGGTCC
>JAHDFN010000091.1 GCA_020628145.1 Saprospiraceae bacterium
TTCTTATCCAATTCCACTTCATAGATATCATGTAAGGTTTTGCTTTTTTCACCTGCTCCGTTTTTCGTTATTTCCTTGTCGGAATCGAAGTAGGCTGTCGTCCCATCCAAACTGACAATAAAACTCCCTTCGTCGGATGGGGTATTGATGGGAGCTCCCAGGTTTACAGGATCTCCCCATGCACCATCCTTTTGTTTTTTGGAATAGAAAATATCCATTCCTCCAAATCCGGCATGACCGTCCGATTTAAAATAAAGGGTTTTGCCATCCGGATGAAGAAAAGGCGTCTGCTCGTCTCCTGCCGTATTGATTTTCCCTTTAATGGGTTTCGCTATCGACCACGCACCTTCATCATTGCTCTTACTGTAATAAATATCTGCCTTACCCATATTGCCTTTTCTTCGGCTGGTGAATAAAAGCATTCTCCCATCGGGGGATATTGAAGGTTGTGATTCCCATGCAGATGAATTGATGCCTGCCCCCATGTTCTGAGCAGGCTCCCATTTTCCGTTTTTGAATTGGGTGATATATAAATCACAACTGCCAAAACCCTGATTCCTTCTATTACAAGCTGTAAATATTATTGTCCTTCCATCTGCCGAAACGGATTGGTTGGCTTCATTCTCAGGCGTATTGACAGAGTTCAAAGGCTGTGCTTCCGACCACCCCCCTTCTGTCTTACGGCTAAAATATATATCTTCCTGTCCCCTAACGACACGGGTGAAAAAGAAGGTTTCGCCGTCTGCGGAAAGCGAGGGGAAATATTCACGAGCAGTTGTATTAATATTCTTATTCATCGGTTTGGGATCATAGGCTACCTTACTCCCTCCCTGATTCAATTCGAATTCACAGTCCTTGATTAGTTTTTCTGCTTTCCCTACGATAGTAGGATTCGCTTTGGGAGATTTAAGGTATTGTTCGAGATGTGCTTTGGCTTCTTTGTATTTACCACTTTTCTTTTCGATATATGCAAGGCTGTAAAGGAGTTTGGAACGATAATAAGGGTCCAGGGAGACGACCTGTTCCAATAATTTTTCAGCTTCGGCATATTGGCCGGTCGAATTCTTGATTCCTGCCTTTTCGATGATGGCATCGATAAAGCGGGGTTCTTCCTTGAGGGCCTTATCGAATTCCTTCAATGCTTTCGTATTGTCATTGGCACGACTGAATTCCCAACCTTTCTTGTAGTATTTCATTGCCTTTTTGGATGCCGTTTTCTTAGTTACATAAGATTGGGCATCAGCAGAAGTCAACATTCCCATCGTTAATATGATACAGAGTAAAAATCTCATCTTCGCTTGATTTTGTACCCCTAAAGTTACTCCTTTCCTTAAAAATCCTTTCTTAAGGCAGGAATAAATGCTGTTAAGGTAATAATAAAAAGGAGCCTCTCTTTTCGGTAAGGCTTAGTTAAATATCGATGCCATATGAAAAGGATTCAACATTATGAATACCCTACCTACCCTACCCAGATTAGAGTATGTTTAAAATTTGGTCTTTATGTCGAGAAGTATCAATTTATTGCTTAATCAAGGCGGAAAATCGGGATGATAGCAGGCTATCAGATGATTTTTTGAACGAAGAGGAAGATGAAAAGGACAAGTTTGAAACTACGAGAACTTTTGAACACGTACTTAAGCTTATAAATTCAAATTACATATCGAAGTGGATTAAAAATCAAAACAATTTCATCTGCGGATTTTTCATCTGTTCGAATAATTCGAAATTATACGGTGGCAAGGATTTTCCTTTCATGAATTTCTCCCGACCCAATTTGAATTGTTGTTTTACCATTTTTGCCAGATGGCCTTCTCCTGACATTCTTACTCCCGGCCTTGAGTCACTGAGTTTTCCTCCATGTGCCTCTTTGATTTGATGTATGATTTTTTCGGCCCGATCCGGAAGGGCCTTTGTTACCCAATCCACAAAAATTTCGGCAATATCCCCATTCAATCTAACCATCGTATAACCTACGGACAATGCACCTTTTTCCGAAACCGTTTTTATCATCGGTAGTATTTCATGATCGTTCAGGCCCGGAATAATAGGTGCCATCATTACATTGACCGGAATACCCGCCTCGGTCAATTTTTCTACCGTATCCAATCTTCTAGGGATGGAGGCCGTCCTAGGTTCTAATAATTGCCTCACACTATCATCCAAAGTCGTAATGGAAAGAGAGACGTGTACCAAATCATGCTCGGCCATTTTTTTCAGGATATCCAAATCACGAAGCACTAAAGCATTTTTGGTAATAATGCCTATGGGATGTCTATATTTCCAACAAACCTCCAAAATGGAACGGGTAATTTTCTTTTCCTTTTCTATCGGTTGATAACAATCCGTATTCCCGGCCAACATGATGGGCATCGGTTTCCAATTCCTGCTTTTGAATTTCTTTTCCAAGAGCTGCGGCACATCCTGTTTGATCAAAATCTTCTGTTCAAAATCCATACCCGCACTATACCCCCAATAAGTATGGGTATTCCTTGCATAACAATAAACACACCCATGTTCACATCCCTGATAGGGGTTCATGGAATAACTCATCGGAATATCCTGACTTTCTACTTTGTTGATAATCGTTTTCGGATAAACCGGGATATACTCCGTTCTCAATCCGGTTTCTCCTTCTTCCGCATTTTCCCAATCTATCGGTTGGTTGTCATATTCCAAATTATGGAATGGGTTGGCGGTATTGATTTGGGCTCCCCGCCCTTTGATATAGGTTTTATCTTTTTTATCCACAAACTAAAAATAACACAATTAATTTCATAATTCAATTTTAAAACAAAAAATTTACTACTAAAAAAATCCTATAAGAACGATATTCCCTAAATTTGTGTTCGGATTACAAGAACAACCGTCCTGCAAACGGTTCAAAACACAGTTCTGAAATGAAAAAGAAAAGATTATACAACCGGGTCAACCGGAATGTACTCAAACAACAATTGGCTGAAAGCCAAGAACAACGTACTACACTCTCCTTCTATAAGTACCACCATATTCTCAATCCTGATTTTTTCAGGGACTACCTGTATTACGAATGGTCGGATTATGGTGTAATGGGTCGTATCTACGTGGCAGGAGAAGGGGTGAACGGACAAATTTCGGTGCCTTCGAGCAACTTCACCCCCTTTAAAAAGAAGATGGAGGAAGTGCTTTTCCTCAATGGCATCCGTTTGAATGTGGCTATCGAAGATGATGGAAAATCCTTTTTCAAACTGGCGATAAAAGTCAGACGGAAAATCGTAGCCGACGGCCTGAACGATGCTTCCTTCGATGTAACGGACAAAGGTGTTCATGTGGATGCTCATCAATTCAATGAATTAACGGATGATCCGGATACGATTCTTATCGACATGAGGAATCACTATGAAACCGAAGTAGGATACTTCGAAGGTGCTGTCCTGCCAGATGCGGTTACGTTCCGGGAATTATTGCCGAAGGTGATAAAGAAATTCGAAGAAGAAAAAGAAAAGAATGTCGTGATGTATTGTACGGGCGGCATCCGATGCGAAAAGGCATCTGCTTATTTCAAACATCAGGGATTCAAGAATGTATTCCAATTGGATGGCGGTATTATAGAATATGCCCGTCAGGCGGAAAAACAAGGATTGAAAAATAAATTCAAGGGTAAGAATTTCGTTTTCGACGAACGATTGGGAGAAAGGATTTCCAACGAAGTTGTTTCCCAATGCCATCAGTGCGGGAAACCTTGCGACAGCCATGCCAATTGTGCCAATGATGCCTGCCATCTTCTATTCATTCAATGCAAGAAATGTAGCATGAAATTCGAAAAATGCTGTACGGCCCAATGCAAGGATTTCAACCGATTGCCGGAAGAAGAGCAGAAAATCAGACGTAAAACGGAAGAGTTTACCGGTTCCAAATTCGGAAAAGGACGATATAAAGCCCATCATGGAGGCTTATTGGAATAGGTATATCCTACAATCCGGCAATATTACCCGACAAATCATATCTTTGCAGCCTAATCAAATTCGATAGATAACTACCATGGTTTTATTACTGGTTTATGGAGTCGTTTCCATTTTCTTTTCCTTCCTCTGCTCCATACTTGAAGCAGTCTTGTTGAGTGTTACTCCTACTTTCATCAATGTCAAAAAAAAGGAAGGCAAGGCATATGCCACCACTTTGGAAGAATTTAAAAAGGATGTGGATAAGCCACTGATTGCCATCCTTACCCTCAATACGATTGCCCATACGGTAGGTGCGATCCTAGTGGGAGTTCAGGCTAAAGCCGCTTACGCAGAATTATATGGTTCCAATCCCCGTTCGTTTTTAGGTTTTGATATGACCGAAGAAATGATGGTGGGAATCGTATCTTCCATTATGACCATTCTGATATTGGTTGCTTCCGAAATCATTCCTAAAACCATCGGGGCGACCTACTGGAAAAAACTGGCCGGATTTACGGCCAGGGCATTGAAGTTCCTTATCGCTCCTTTGAAATGGACCGGTATTTTGTGGATTCTTCAATTGACGACCAAGTTGGTGGGTAAGAGTGCCCACGGTTCTGTATTGAGTCGGCAGGATTTTGCCATCATGGCCGAAATGGGAAGCAAGGAAGGTTCCTTGAAAAAAGGTGAATCCCGAATCATCAACAACCTTCTTCTTATGGATAGCATAAAGGCTATTGACATTATGACACCGAGGACTGTTGTAACTGCTGTTTCGGATAGTATGACCTTACAGGAATATTATGATAAATATCCGAAATTAAGGTTTTCCAGAATTCCGGTTTACAAGGATGAAAGGGATAATGTTATCGGTATGTTTTTAAAGGATGATTTATTATTGGCCCTAGCCAAAGACAAACATAATGATGCGATTTCTACATTGGTCAAGCCGATAGAAATCGTAAAAGAGGAAATGAGCATCTCGGATCTATTCAACCACTTCCTGGAAATGAGAAGCCACTTGGCTTTGGTCGTGGATAAATATGGAGGTATGCAAGGTGTAGTTACGATGGAGGATGTATTGGAAACCCTACTCGGCCTGGAAATCATGGACGAGTCGGACAATACTGAAGACATGCAGATGCTCGCCCGGAAAAAATGGGAAGAGCGTGCCAAGAAATTGGGTATTGTGGAAGGAGAAAGCGAAGAAGGATAATTTTCCGAAGGGCTAAAAATAATTCGGCTACATGACAGAGGGAAAACTCATCATCGGAACAAGAGGCAGTAAATTGGCTTTATGGCAAGCGGAATTTACACGGAAACAATTGTCCTCAATCGGTGTGGAATCCGAATTGAACATCATAAAAACAAGAGGGGATAAAATCCAACATCTGGGATTTGACAAGATGGAGGGCAAGGGATTTTTCACCAAGGAAATCGAAGACGCCTTGTTGCGGGGCGAGGTTCATTTGGCGGTACATTCCATGAAGGATTTACCTACGACCTCTCCAGAGGGTTTGTGTATTTCCGCAGTGTCCTACCGTGCCAATCCTTCGGATGTATTGGTGATTAATACATCTGCCGTTTCAGAAAAAATATTAAAAGTAAAAGAAGGTGGAATCGTAGGGACTTCTTCCGCCCGAAGAAAAGCACAGTTATTGGATTTCCGTCCGGATGTTCAGATAAAGGATATCCGTGGAAACGTTCCTACCCGTTTGAAGAAATTGGAAGAAGGCCAATTCGATGCTATATTATTGGCAGCAGCCGGACTGGAAAGATTGGAATTGGATTTATCCGGTTTCGAAGTGATACATTTAAATCCAAAAGAATTCGTACCCGCTCCGGCACAGGGTGTTCTAGCGTTTCAAACCTTAGAGGCCGATTTGGAAACCCGTAGGATTTTAAAAAAGCTACATCATTCGGATGTCTCCCAATGTACCAATGTAGAACGTAAGGTTTTGAAAATGCTGGACGGTGGTTGTCAAATGCCGCTGGGCGTTTATTGCAAAGCAGACCCTTCTGGTTATTATCATGTCTATGCCGCTAAAGCGGAAAATTGGGATGGTGCCGTAAAAAGGGTGAATATTTCTCTCGGAACGACCTTCGGTCTCGCAGAAGAGGTTTTTGAAAGACTGGAAAAGTAAGCTTTTCATTCACCTCACCTTCATAGCTAAAGACTATCTGAATCAGAAGGTTTTTCGATTGAAAATAAAATCCAGTACTTCACATCTCCCAACAAAACAAACCGTGGTAAATTCCACCCCTAGCAGAAAATCCTTTTTTTAAAAAAAATGGCACATTTCATAAAAAAATGAATTATTTACATTATATTTAACAAACATTATATCAGGAATTGACTTTCATTGAAGCCCAAATCATGGAACTAAATACCTGATTAATTTTTTAATTAAAAATCAGAATCAAATGAAAATGTTCAGACTCTACGCACTGATGTGCGTAATGGGTTGGTTTGTGGTATCCACACAAGCCCAAACCCTTGAAAACGGGGTAGGTTCCACCGTTTATCTTTCTCCCCTAGACAGTAAATTCGCCATCGGAGAAACCAATGCAGGAATTTCCAAAATGCGGATTTCCGGTACCAACCAAATCGATTTAGCCATCAATGCCCTTGCAGGAATCGCCGATTTCACCTTCCAACAACAAGGCACCACCAGAGCACAGGTCCGTTATTCTTTAGCCTACGGCTTCGAATTCATGGTGGATGATAACAATGTCGGAGGAGGAGGCGTAGGCCTCCAATACAGTGCATTGCGAATCATGGGTTCCAACCAGTATGTCGGTATCGGAATGGGAGAATTAGGTATTCCCGCAGCCAGACTACATGTGAAAAATTCAGGTAACGAGTTAATGCGATTGGAAACCGAAAGTAGTACATGGGGCTGGTTAACTTTCCACAACAGTTCCGGTTATCAGGCCTATATGGGGATGTATAATGGAGATGGGGATGATATCGACTTCGGAACAGGAGGAGGCAACAGCACCGGAGATGTCCATCTGGTTACAAATGCCGATCCTAAAATGACCGTAAAAGCCAATGGAGATGTCGGTGTGGGAACGACTACTCCGGAAAATGATTTATCCATAGTCCGTAGTGGGGAATCCGCTGCCCTAGGAATCAAAACAACAAGTGCAAGCTCCAGTGCAGGTATTGTCATGGAGACTAATGAAACAGCTAACGATGATTTCACTATCAGGAAGTATGGATCAAGTGCTTCGGGTTCCTTTGCAGGGAGTGGATTAGACCTTGCCAATCTTTCTGCCATTACTACAGGTGTGAGTGCCGGGCCGCTTTATATGGGAACTATCGGTAACAACCCGGTATATATTGCCGCAGGCAATGATATCGGGCTATATATGGCAGACGATCAGGATATCGGACTTAACAGTGAAACTCCCGGTGCCCAACTGGATGTACAGGGAGATGAAGATGATACACAAACGGTCATCAATGCTACAGTTAATTATACTGCCAGTGCAGACGTTAGTGCAGTCCGGGGTACTTCAGTACCCAATCCCGGCTTTGGTTATGGCGGAAATTTCACCGGTGGTTATCGAGGGGTATATGGATATGGGCAAGGTACAACCTATACCGGAAACGTAAGAGGGGTATATGGTTTCGCCAATGGAACGGCAGGGACTCGTTATGGAGTATATGGACAAGCCGGTGGAAGCAGTGGAACCGTTGCTAACTATGGAGTATATGGTATTGCTTCAGGATTAGCTACAACCAACTATGGCCTTTATGGATCTGCCAATGGAGGAACCACCAACTGGGCCGGTTATTTCGTAGGGAACACAAGAGTACAGAATGGAACACTAGGTCTTTGGAATACGGGCGGTAGCGACGGTTTACATTTGGCGCTTACCGATAGTGGGGATCATATTCATTTCGTACATGATTCCACAACGGATACGTTGATGACCATCAACGGACACAATGAAAGGATCGGAATCAGGAATACCGATCCCACATACACAATGGATGTAAGGCATATTTCAGGTGTTCCGGGAGCTACTGCGGGGAATGGTCTAACCATTAGAAACCAAGCCGGTTCCGGAGATGACCACTGGACGCTTTATAATTGGTCTTCCGGGAATTTCAGTCTATATAAGGCCGGTACGCTTAGAGGTACGTTCAGTGGCACAGATGGAAACTACACACCTACTTCCGACAGGCGTTTGAAGAGTGATATTGTAGAATTGCCTTCACAGATGGATAAAATCATGAAACTGAAGCCCTCTACCTATAATTTCAAGGCTCAGGAAGGGAAGGAAAAATCCTATGGTTTGATTGCCCAGGAAGTAAGGGAAATCTATCCTGAATTGGCTCCTATTATAGAATCCACCACAGAAGGTGCCGCCCGGGATTTATACGGAGTGACCTATACGGAATTCGTTCCGGTTTTGATCAAGGGTATTCAGGAATTGAACGGTGCCGTTGAGGAAAAGGATGAAGCTATCGAAGAGTTGACAAACCAAGTAGCCTTATTGGAAGATAAATTGGATAAGATCGAAAATTTGGATGCCGTATTGGCTCAAGTAGATGCCTTGGATGATAAACTGAAGGATTTGGAAAATGTGAAAAACGAAATCGAAACATTGAAAAATGATTTGCAAAGCTGCTGCCTCGGTAGCAATACCGGTAGCAAAGAGGTTTCCACCTCGACTACGGTTGTGGATTTGTCAGATAAGGATCGTGCGGTATTGGAGCAGAATGCTCCCAATCCGTTCAATAAGGAAACGAACATCAGTTTCTATATTCCTGAAAAGGTAGGAAAAGCCCATATGGTATTTTCCGATATGAATGGAAAGGAATTGAGAACAGTCAATATCAATGATCGGGGTTTCGGACAGGTTTTCCTTAGTGCAGGTGAACTTTCCGTAGGGACTTATCTCTATACTCTTTTTGTAGATGGCAAGAAAGTAGCTACCAAACAAATGGTATTGACGAGGTAAAAACAGTTTGTACAAAAGAAGTTATTAAGAATAGCTGCCCGGTTTTTCCGGGTGGCTATTTTTTGTTTTTACTCCTTAACAAGGATTCGGATAAAAAACGGAAGTCCATCATCTATAGCTCACTCAATTTAAAGCGGCACATTTTCGCTGTGCGAGGGTGTTTGACCACCCCGCACACACCCGGTGTTGAGTATTGGCGTGTGATCAGACACACCTGACATGGCTGAATCTCCTGATTTCTAGGCGTCATATTATATTGAGGGAACTATATATAAAAAAGCCCCTTCTTGATACAGGAAGGGACTTTTTTTAAAAAATCATATACCATATTTAATATCGGCTAAATAAAATATGGGTTTTCAATACTATTGTGCTCACGACTGGAGTCGAACCAGCACATCCTTATCGGACACAAGGCCCTCAACCTTGCGCGTCTACCAATTCCGCCACGTGAGCATTTGTTAGTATAGAATGGGGTAAAGTCCGAATTGGTTCCACAAAAGTAGCTAATTTATTATCAAGTCCAATCTTAGGTATCAAAATATTTATCTAGCTAAAATGACTTTTTCATCAGTAGGCTTGTAGGGTTACCTCAATCTATACAAATCCATCTGGCCTGTCACAATTACAATTGATTCCGAATTCATATATTAAAAAATTATATCTTTTTTGGATTCAATTGACGGTTTATCTATTAACAAATGCTTTTTGGCATGGTATTTAATCTAATCCTCACGTCATAAGCGTTAAAATAAAATATGTTATGCATTCATTAAAAGTAACTTTACCTATATTGATAATTTTTCAATTATTCTGTACAAGTTCATCCTTCGGACAGGACGACATCGTTCTAAATACTCCTTCTGAAAGGAAGGGAGCTTTCAATGAATCCATAAAGCCCTTGGATACACAAGAAGAAACCATTCCTTACTATTACAAAAGACACCGACAACTACCCACCTATTTTAGTGGAGTAGCAATAGAGTTGACGACCTCCGATTTACCTTTGAGGCGAGATTATTTCATTTTCGAAAGGTTCGGCAATGTAAAAGTATGCCCGTTGGAAGACGGTGGCTTTTCCTATGTGATTACCGGGTTCAGAAACGAACGAACGGCTAAATCATTTTTGAAAAATATTGTTATCCATCAAGCATCCGAGGCAAGGGTGGTCGTTTTCAGCAAAGGCAAGAGAAAGGGAAAATTATAAAATCAGGTCAGGGAGTTCATACTAACATACTATAAGGGAAGCGAGGGGTTCTGTAAAAAGAGCCCCTTTGCTGTTTTGATAGCGGCACTTCGATTGTCAGCTCATTTCTATTCCGTATATTGCCCCTCTAAATTAGATTTATCAGGAATATGACAGTACAATTCTGTGGTGCGGCAAGAGAAGTTACAGGAAGCTCACACCTTATTACACTTTCAGACGGATATAAGATACTTTTGGATTGTGGAATGTATCAGGGCAATTCGAAAGAGATGGACAAATTCAATGAAAATTGGTTGTTCAAACCTTCCGAAATCGATTGTCTGATCCTTTCCCATGCCCATATTGACCATACCGGCCGTGTACCGAAGTTGGTCAAAGACGGATTCCGAGGAAAAATCATCTGTACACACGCTACCCGTAGTCTTTGCGCAATCATGTTATTGGATAGTGCCAAAATCCAGGAAAGGGACGCTTATTATCACAATAAGAAAAATAAAAAAAAGATTACGCCTTTATATTCCGCTGTTGATGTGCAGAAATCCATGAATCATTTTGTCGGGATAGGATATAACCATTGGCATGAAATAACAGAGGGGGTACGTCTTTTATTTCGTGATGCCGGGCATATCCTGGGAAGTGCGAGTGTCACATTAGAATTAGAAGAACACGGAAGAACCGTCCGTTTCGGATTTACCGGAGACATCGGTAGGCCTGACAGACCCATTCTTCGAGATCCACAACCCATGCCCAATTTGGATTTTCTGATTTGTGAATCCACCTATGGAGCAAAAGAACATGCTTCCCGCCCCAAGGAGTTTGACAAATTATTAAAAATCATCAAGAAGGTTTGCGTTAAGAAAAGAGGTAAATTAATCATTCCTGCCTTTAGTGTAGGACGAACCCAGGAAATCGTTTACATGCTGGATCAGATGGCCAATGATGATTTATTACCACCTGTTCCCATTTATGTGGATAGCCCTTTGGCCGTCAATGCCACGACTATTTTCGGTACACATCCGGAATGCTATGATAAAGAGCTTACCGAATACATGTTGACCGATTCGAATCCATTCGGATTCAACTCCCTTCATTATGTCCATGATTTGGAAACTTCAAAATCACTCAACGACACCAAAGACCCTTGTATCATTATCAGTGCATCGGGAATGATGAATGCAGGAAGGGTAAAACATCATTTATACAACAGTATTACCCATAAAAGGAATGGGATTCTAATCGTCGGCTACTGTGCCCCTTATACCCCGGGAGGTATTCTTAGAGCAGGAGCTGACAAAATAACATTGTTCGGACAACGACTTCCCGTCAATGCCAAAATATATATCATGGATTCATTTTCCGCCCACGCCGACCGTTCGGAAATCACAGATTTCATCAATAATCAAAAAGGACATCTGAGAAAAATGTTCCTTGTTCATGGGACTCTTGACAGGCAGGAAGAATTAAAGCAACATTTGGAATTGAACGGTTTCCATAATGTTGAAATTCCGGAGCTAGGGCAAGAGTATCGAATATGACATTAGCAGCAGTTATTCCGGACATATCGTTTTAATCGCTGTAACACTGTAATTAAACGTTATCTTTACTTCCAACAATAAAAACACAAACCACCTACAATATACATAGGCTATGAAATTTACGCTAAAATCACTCCTATACCCCTTAAGCCTGCTCATTCCCCTTGTATTCATCCTACAGGGGTGTTCCAAATTCGATGAATTCGGCAATGCCTCCTTGGAGTTCGATGCGGAATATGCCGTTCCTTTGTTTACTGCTGACATTTCTATTGACGATATCCTGGGAGAAGTCGATTCCCTGACTTCTTTTGAACTGGATGAAGATGGACTTGTCCATTTGATATACCGAGGCGATTTCACCCAAAGGAGCAGCACGGACATTTTTGCCAGCATCCCTCTGATTCCTGTAACGGTCAGTGATACTTTTTACTCATTTCCTTATGACCCACCCAATGACATCGTATTAAACCATGTCATTATGAAAGAGGGTACAATTGCCTATACCTGCCAATCGACCCTAATGGAAGATGTAATGGTAGAAATAGAGTTACCTGAAGTCACAGACCCCATAACCGGAGAAACCTATAAGGAAAATACCGTTCTAACTTATACCGGAGGAGCGAATACAACCGCCACCGGTGTCATGGATTTGACCGGATGGAAATTAACACCCGATAACGGTAATATCAATATCCGATACACCGCCATCGATCAAAGTGGAAACCGGATCTATTTGAATAATGTATTCATGCTTTTCCAGAATTTCAAAGCTTCTTACCTAGAAGGTTATCTGGGTCAGGAAATCTACGATCTTCCCCGTGATACGATATTCGTGAATTTCTTCGATCGTTGGATTGGAGGAGGTATTGTTTTTGAAAACCCGGTCATCCATATGGATGTAGAAAATTCATTCGGCTTACCGGTTCGTTCCTTGGCCAACATTCTGGATGTATGGACGCTTGATGGCTCAATCCTTCCTATACAAGGTGACCCTATTGCTGACGGATTGGATTTCGCATATCCTTCTCTTGAGGAAGTTGGGGAATCCAAATTTTCAAATTTCGTATTGGACAAAAACAATTCGAATATCATCGACGTATTTTCCCAAAAGCCCATTGCCTTGGATTATGATTTCGATGCACTGGGCAATCCCGACGGCGATCAAAACATAATCGGATTTGCAACGGATTCCAGTTTTTTCAGTGTCCATGTCTTCATTGATTTACCTGTACATGGCACAGCTAATATGTTTACGGTTTTGACGGATATTGAAATCGATGCAGATCTGGAAGAAGATTACGAACACGCTGATTATGCCATATTGAAATTCCTTTCGGATAATAAAATACCAATGGATCTGGGATTACAATTGTACTTTAAAGATATAGATGGTTTTCTTATAGATTCTTTATTCGATGTTCCTTTATCTCAAATCCTACCGGAGAAAAAATTCATTGATGCAGCAGGAATTGATGCAAATGGGTATTCCGTTTCCCCAACGACCAATAATTTGGAAATTGAAGTTCCCCGTGAAAAATTCAATGCATTCAAACAGACTAAAATCCTCGGGCTAGTGACCGTTTTCGACAATGAAACAGATGAGGTTATTCGATTAACCAATACTGACAAGGTCAGTATCAAGGTGGGAATAAAAGCAGGAATCAGTCCAGAATAAACCATATAAATCAATACAAACATGAAAAGGTTTTTCCTTTCTATCATCATATCTTCCTTCCTGTTCACGACACAAGCTCAGGAACTGGGATTGCATTTCATGGATAATATTTTCCAATCTACCTCGACTAATCCGGGGAAGATGAGCCGGCATCGAATCACGGTTGGGTTACCTTCCATATATCTCAACTATGGTCATAATGGCCCTACCATCGATGATATGTTGTATAAAAAAGAAGATGGAAGTTATAATATCGATATTGATAAAGGTTTGGAAAAAATAAGTGATGATAATTTTCTACGAACGGAAGTAAGTATCGAAACCTTCAATATAGGATTAAGGCTCAGTAAATTCCAAGTAGGATTATCACATGCCATCCGATTCCAAACGAACTTGGGCTACCCTCGCAATTTAGCCGAGATGGCTTTTAATGGGAATGCCCAATTCATTGATCAGGATATCAATGTAGCTCCTACAATCAATAGTACCATCTATGGTGAATTAGGCCTGCACGGAGCCATTCAAATCACTAATAGGATTTCGTTTGGTGCAAAA
Source organism: Saprospiraceae bacterium (assembly GCA_020628145.1). Classification (GTDB taxonomy): domain Bacteria; phylum Bacteroidota; class Bacteroidia; order Chitinophagales; family Saprospiraceae; genus JAHDCE01. Next base: position 13,870 of record JAHDFN010000091.1, read on the forward strand.
ATCAAATTATTATCCGGCTTGGGAAATATCTCAACATCAGGTGACCGATTAAGTATTTATACTTCTCCGGAATATTATCAGATTACAGCAACAACCGATTATACCATCAACAGTGGCGGTGATTTTTATGATTTGAATATAGTAACAGAACAAGACAGTTCGGATTTTTCTTTGAACCCCAACTTGGAAAACATTTCTGTGGGTCGGCTTTTTGCAGGAGGCAGCACAGGTATTGCCTTTGATTTGGGTGCAGAGTATAAGGTGAATGACAAACTTACCCTAGGGTTTTCCGCCTTGGATTTGGGATCAATCAATTGGAAGAAAAATGCGTCCAATTTCACGAGTGAAGGAGTTTATACTTTTGAAGGCATTGACGCCAATGAATCTTTCTTCGGAGAGGATTCCCTTAATTTTGATAACGTATTGGATACGATTGTTGGAGACCTCGGATTTGTTGAAACGAATAATTCATACAAGACTGCATTGTCTCCCAAATTTTATCTGAGTGGTTCATACGATGTCATGAAATCCCTGACGGTGGGAGTTGTTGCACATGGAGAAATCTTGGAAAACAAATTAAGACCGGCACTGGGTATTAGTGTCCAAAAACGCTTCCGGAATTTCCTGAGCGTAGGTGGCATTTATTCTATCCGTAATAATAGCTTTGCCAATCTGGGTGTCAATTTTGCCGCAAAGCTCGGACCGGTACAATTGTATGGTATTACCGACAATGTACTTTCAGTATTCAAACCTTACGATACAAAGAATGTAAATTTCAGGCTGGGATTGAATATTGCGATTTCCAAGAAGAGGGAAAAAACAGTTGAGGCTCCGTCATCCGAATTATAAGGGTCGTTCAAGCATTTTTATAAGGCGAATACTTATAATATTTAGGTCGGGAATCCAAACGGATATGCAGCCAACTCACTCCAAGTCCTGCGGTACTGAGCCAAGTATTTTTTTCATTGACATTATTCAACATCGAGTGGCCTATGCATCTCCATAAATGATGGATTTGTTCTTTAGGTGCTCCATGGATAAATGTCGCCAGATGTGGATAGGCAGATGCCTCAACCAATGGACAAGGAACAACCAATAATGCATCTTTCCCCAAATTAAGGAAAGTAACAATCCCTTCAAATGAAGTAGGTAAATCATAATACTTGGAAAAGGTTTGTTGTTCGGGTTGTAACTGCGGAAGATAACGGCTCCCTACAAGTACAAATTCAAAAGGCCTTTCGAAATTATTCGAATTGACAGGTGGTGTCTCCCAAAAAAAGCCATCGAAAGGAGAATTTTCCAAAACATCTATGATTGTATTTCTGAAATTTTCATCCTGTTCCAATTTTTCCATTGCCCTCTTAAAATCAATATTGACACCATCTTCATTCCATCCGAAATATCTAATCGTATTGGTATTTATTTTTTCCTGATAAAAATCAAATAGATTCATTGTAAAAAATTTGTTTGGCTAAATAGCATCTCAAAAATACAATTTAAGTACTAGGACAAATCAAATCACTTATTAAATGAATCGTCTTTTTGTCATATA
>JAHDFN010000092.1 GCA_020628145.1 Saprospiraceae bacterium
AATTAATTTCATTTAAATCTTCAAACCGGATCAGTTGATATAATTCTTTTTTCTTTTTGGGATGATAACGGGAGTAAATATGGAAAATCTCGTGAATCAAGGTTTCCTTCATCCTAGCCGGATTAAAATCGTCCAATTGATCCGAAGGAATAAAAATGTTTTTTTGGCGGGTATAAAAAACACCTCGACCAAAATGATTGGGTTTTATTTTTATAAGTCGAATCGTATCCTTTTTATTTAAAATTGTCTGATTCAATGAATTTATTTCCGAAATAATTTCATCCAATAATTCCGAAATCCTTTGTTTTTCTTTTCCATCGAATTCAAGGACACTTTCCTTCAGATGATTTTTAAAATCATCCATTGCTTCGGATTTGGAATCCAAATCTTTTTTCATTTGAATTTCCATATCCCTGAGTTGGATGCGTTCAAAATAATTTTCTATCGTGTCTATAAGAATACTCCGACGGCCTTCAGCTAATGAAGTGAAACGGAAACCCCGGACTACATCAGGTGTAGTTTCCTTTTTGCAGGAAAAATAAAAAATGAAAATAATCCCCAAGGGCAATCCTAATAAATTCCTCATCACCCTTACAGGATTTAATTACGCAGCATAAAGTGGAAAATCTTCCATATAAGCATTGACCTCCTTCCTTACCGCAGCGATAACGGATTCATTGGTATGCTCCGCCAATACCCGATCCATCCAATCTATGATTTTACGGCAATCGTCTTCTTTGAATCCTCTGGTCGTCACCGCCGCCGTTCCAATACGGATGCCGGAAGTGATAAAAGGAGATTGGGTATCGAAAGGCACCATGTTCTTATTGACGGTAATGTCCGCTTCGACCAATGCCTTTTCCGCTTCCTTTCCGGTGATCCCCTTATTTCTCAAGTCGATTAGCATGAGATGATTGTCCGTCCCGCCGGAAATTATATCATAACCTTTGGCCATTAGGGAATCGGACATGGCTTGGGCATTTTTGATGACCTGTTCGCCATAAGATTTGAAGGAGGGTTGCAATGCCTCACCGAAAGCAACGGCCTTTGCAGCGATGACATGTTCCAAAGGTCCTCCCTGCATCCCGGGAAAAACCCCTGAATTCAATATCGCCGACATTTTTATCGGATTTCCCTTTTTCGTTTTTCTACCCCAAGGGTTATCGAAATTATTACCCATCATAATCAACCCTCCCCGAGGGCCTCTTAAAGTCTGTCGTTGTCGTAACGATGTGACAATGTGGGAGGGGATCATTTAAAAGCCCCACGGCGACCAAGCCGGCCGGGTGGGCGATATCCGCCAAGAGTAAGGCTCCGACCTTATCCGCAATTTGTCGGAAGCGAGGATAATCCCAATCCCTTGAATATGCAGATGCACCACAAATAATCAATTTAGGCCGGACTTCCAATGCCTTCGCTTCCACCTTATCCATATCGATACGACCGGTTTCTTTTTCCACGCCATAGAAATGCGGCTCATAGACCTTTCCTGAATAATTGACCGGGGAACCATGGGAAAGATGACCACCATGAGAAAGATCGAAGCCGAGGATTCGATCACCGGGTTGTAGAACGGCTAGGAAAACGGCGGCATTGGCCTGTGCTCCAGAATGCGGTTGTACATTGGCGTAAGCCGCACCGAATAATTCCTTAACTCTATCTATGGCCAATTGTTCCACCTCATCTACTACTTCGCAACCGCCATAATATCTTTTTCCGGGATAGCCTTCCGCATACTTATTGGTGAGGCAACTCCCCATTGCATTCATGACTTCACTGCTTGTGAAATTTTCGGAAGCGATTAATTCCACTCCCCTTCTTTGGCGTTCCAATTCCTGTCCTATGAGATTGAATAAGGTCGTATCTTTCATGAATCCGGATTTATGGCGGCAAAGGTAGGAATAAAAGGGAAACGGATAGCTGTAAATCGGGTGAGTTTATGTTATTTTGCCCCTGTTTATGGTTCAATATATTTTCAAAAGGCTTTTATATGGAATCGGAGTAATGATAGCTATCGTTCTCATCATTACCTCTATCATCTACAATTCAAGTGTTGACCCGGCCGAAATGACTTTCGGACAACGGGCGGATGTAGGATCTATCGAGGCAAAGAAAAAAGAATTGGGCTTGGATCAGCCATTGCACATCCAACAGTTAAGATACCTCAGAGATATCTCTCCTATTTCTTTTTCGGATAAGGATTTGAATGGAAAATATAATCCTATCCTCAGCATTCCGATTGGAGGGGAACAATCCATCGTTTTGAAAAAACCCTACTTAAGGGCTTCCTATCAAACCGGTGATCCCGTTTCGAATATCCTTTCGAAAAAAGTACCCCGAACGGCCATACTGGCCTTCCTTTCCATCGCCCTAGCAGCCCTTATCGGAATCATACTCGGTGTAACGGCGGCATTATATCATCATACGTGGATAGATAATATCGCTGTTGTTGTTTCGGTATTGGGCTACTCTTTGCCGAGTTATGTTACTGCAATGATATTGGCTTTGGGTCTGGCCTATGCTTTGGGAGATTGGACGGGACTCAGTATTACCGGAGGCTTAACCACTTTGAATGATTCGGGCGATGAAGTCATTGTTTGGAAAAATCTGATATTACCCGTCCTTGCCCTGGGTATCCGACCGGTCGGCATTGTGACCCAATTGACAAGGAGTGCCATGTTGGATGTTTTGAATCAGGATTATATCCGAACGGCCAAAGCCAAGGGTCTTTCCACATTCAAAGTCAATTTCAAACATGGCCTTAGGAATGCCATGAATCCGGTAACCACTTCCATAACGGGTTGGTTCGCCTCTTTGATCGCCGGTGCTTTTTTCGTAGAAAATGTTTTTTCCTATGACGGTCTGGGATTGGAAACCATAAGAGCATTGGAAACTTATGACATACCTGTAATACTGGGGGTGGTGTTATTTGTTGCCGGGGTATTTGTCATTATCAATATTCTTTCGGATTTATTATATGCCTTTTTAGATCCAAGGGTAAGATTAGGATAATCATGCTAAAAAAAAGAGTAATATGGTTAGGGAGTTCTCATGAAAAGGAATTGCAGGATATTATTCATCTATTATCCGAAAAAACAAAATCACCTGCATTCAAACCTCATATTACCTTATTAGGATCTACGATAACAGAAGATGATGAATTATTTTTCCAAACCGTAGAGAATATATGCCTTGATTTTTCTTGTTTGGAAATCACATTAAGAAGTATTCGTAAGGAAGATTACAAATGGAGGAGTTTTTATTATTTGGCTCATCCTTTTGAACCATTATTTCTGATGCATCAAAAACTAGCAGAAGCTTGTAGCATTTTCGGACATAAAAAACAGGAAGATTATATGCCGCATTTAAGTCTTAGTTATTGCGATACTGATTTGTCAGAAAAAAACATCATCGAAAAAAACAACTCCGATTTATTTATTGAAAGGAAATTGATTTTTGATAAAATCCATATCGCACATTTTATCCCCGAAAACATTTCCGAATGGAACATCGAAAAAACATTTGATTTGCATAAATCCTCATAAGCATGAACACCTAAAACCATAATAAATATTTTTTTCACCTTTCACCCAAAACAACAAATTTCAGAATCTAATCCGATAAAAAAAATGAATCAGCATTTTACTATATTTTTTCTTTTATTTTTTTCCATTTCATCGAGTGGACAACATATGATTTCCGGAATCATCAAGGGAGACATGAACGACAAACCCTTGTATGAAGCCGTCATTACAGACATAAATACAAACAACAAAGCACTAAGCAAGGCGGATGGAAGTTTTAAAATAGAAGTTGATAAAATACCGGCAACACTTGAAATAACAGCGGAAGATTATTCTCCCAAAATCGTAACAGTTGAAAACCCTGATGATAAAATCAACGTAACACTGCAATTTGATCTTTCCATTGTTTCTTCAGGCCCTTCCATTATTCCCATCGTACAAGATGTAAGACTTAAACATTCCGCTAATTACAATGACATTAAATTATCGGATATAAAAACAGAAGGTTCCACTTCCATTATCCCTGCCTTGGATATTGCTCCGGGCATACATATTCAATCGGGAGCATTGAATACGAATAGAATTACGATTCGGGGTATCGGAAACCGTTCACAATTCACCACTGCAAAAATACGGGCTTATTTAAATGAGATTCCTTTGACTAATGGCGTAGGAGAAACTTCTCTGGAAGATTTGGATCAGGATTTCCTTGCTTCGGCTAAAATCGTAAAAGGCCCCAATGTAAGTAATTACGGGAGCGGCCTAGGCGGCTCCATCATTTTGAACACGGATGACACGGATACTTTAAATTCCATTTCTACAAAATTCGAAACGGGTTCCTACGGTTTATTGAGGAGTTCGAATCGATTGGGTTATTCCATCAAAGAAAAAAACAGTGGTTTCATTCATTACAGTTTCACTCATAACGACGGTTATCGGGAAAACAACGAATACTATCGCCATAATTTATTTTTCGGCAATAATTTCGAATATAAGAAAGGTAAAATTTTCTTTTTAATGAATCATACGGATTTAAAAAGTTTTATTCCCAGCTCCTTGAATGAAGAAGATTACAACAACGAACCTACCAAGGCGGCATTTAATTGGAATTCCGTAAAAGGGTTTGAAGATTATCATAAAACACAAATCGGAATTACGCACTCCATCGGCTGGAACAAGTGGGTCAATCATTCTACATTATTCGGTTCTTTTTTCAATTCCTACGAATCACGACCGTTCAACATCCTTGATGACCATTCCAACACATGGGGAGCAAGAACAAAATTCAATTATTATTTCCCACTTGGCAAAGGAAGTGGTTTCTTAAAATTCGGAGCGGAATATTTTAATGAAAAATATGCTTGGAAAACCTTTAGGACCGACGACGGCATCCAAGGAGACAACATCAGTGACAATAAGGAAAATCGGCAATACATGAATTTATTCGCCGAAGCAGATTGGGAATTCATCCCCAACCTCACAATAGAAACCGGATTGAATTTCAATTCTACCGGATATGATTATGAAGATTTATTTTTCGGCGACACCATTGATAATTCCGGTAATTTCCGATACGACCCGATCATTTCCCCACGCTTGGGCATTAATTATTTCTGGTCGGAAAAACTTATTTCTTTCTACGGTAATATCAGTCATGGCTTCAATGCTCCTACGCTGGAAGAAACATTGACTCCCGACGGTGCAAAAAATCCGGAAATCCGTCCGGAAATCGGATGGAATTACGAAGTCGGTAGCCGAGGAAATATTAAAAAGATATTAAATTATGATATTTCCATTTACCATATGCAGGTCAAAGATTTATTGGTCAGTAAAAGAATTGCCGAAGATCAATTCCAAGGAATCAATGCAGGACGCACCACCCATAGCGGATTGGAATTGGACTTATCTTCCACTATCTTCTTTTTGGAAAAAAATAAATTAATTCCTTTTTTCAACTATCACTTTGCACATTACAAATTCAGTGAATTCATTGACGGCGACAATGATTATTCAGGAAATGAATTAACAGGAGCAATCCCCCACAAAGTCAACGCAGGATTACGCTATGAATCTTCTTTGGGCTTATACGGCACATTAAGATATCAATTCGTAGATGGCATGCCGATGAGGGATGACAATTCGATTTATTCCGATAGTTATCAAATCATGAATTTGAAACTGGGTTACCAAAAAACATTCGGACAACATTGGATGTTCGGCGTTTATGGTGGCATCAATAATTTATGGAATGAAAAATACGCTTCACAAATACTCGTCAACGCAGGGAGTTTCGGAGGCAATGCTCCCAGATATTATTATCCCGGATTACCTCGGAATTATTATACCGGAATAAAATTGACTTTTATGGGATGGGGTAAAAAGACTGGAAATTAAAACCCCGGATGAGAAATTCCTCTAAACCCCGAATTCTTTAAATTGCACAACATTCCGTCAACTTAATATAATCGGGTTTATCCGAAGCAAGGCGATGAATGTACTGATCTTTTATTTTACCATGATGAATTAGAAAAATCCCCGGCATTTGGAAGGCATCACCAAGTTGTTTACCGATACCATGTCCCTTTACAACTCCCTCATTAACCCCCCGTATCCAAGTACTCAATCCGAATAACTGGTTGAAGTTGCCTTTGACCAACCCGAACTGTTGATAAAAATCACAACCGGGATCGGAAATATGAATGGGGTCATTCAACCCATACCTTTTAAAATACTTATCGGCAGCATCATCGGTTGACATATGTACGAATACGATATGAGTACCATTAGCCTCCAATTCAGATTTCTTCTTTGAAATTTCAGCTAATGCCGCACGACAAAAGGTACAACCGAAATGCCTGAGGAAAATCAGCATTACCGGCTGTTTTTCGGACAATGCGGCCACATGTTGACCAGTATTGGTCCGCATTTGTTCCATTATCTCTTTCTCTACTATTTTCAAGGACATGATTTTGGTTATACCTTATAACAAGAATCGTTCAAAATGGTTTACAAATCGGTTTTGATAAAAAGCCGATAGCTCAAGAAAAGGAAGAGTACAATAAATACGATAGAGGCCAGGGCTGCTTCTCCCGACGAAAGGAACAGGGTAAAACCGAATTCCTTTTCCACATTTTTGGATGCTTCATAAATACCGACGTTCATGGCACCGATAGGAAGGAATACAGGAACAAGATCTTCCATTACATTGATGGGTAGAAAATTCCAAGCCTTGGTTTTGGCTATCCATGTCATTCCCACCCATTTTACAATCCCCTCGAACATAGGATAGACGAAATACACAATAATCGACAAGGCGAATCTTTTGAAAATCCATCCTATTAACACCGCCACCGACATATAACCCAATATTTGTAATGAATACAAAGGAATGATGTGGATATTCTGAAACACCTTACTGGAATACACCACGTCCGTACTGAAATATCCTATAATAAATCCGGTGATACAGAAATACAAGGAAAAAACAATACTGATGGCCAATACCATCAGTATTTTAGATATAAAGAATTCGGTACGTGTCAAACCATTGATGATACTTTGCCGCATAGTACGGTAGTTGTATTCCATGGTAATAATCATGATCCCTATAATTCCCAGAGCATAGAAATTGAACCAACTACCCAGATATCCGAATGATTGCCATGTGAATGGAAACATATAGGGGTCTTGCCCGAGTATCTGCTTGGCGATTTCATCCATATGTCCCATATTCCCGGTCACTTCGGGTCTGAAGATTTTCCACGTCAGATATGATGCAGGTAGAAAAACAAAATATAGGATGGACATGACCACAAAGGTGCGGTTGGCACTGATTTTTTTCCATTCCAAAAGCAAGAGATGTAACATGGTTGTTATTTTTTCAAGCAAGATAGTAATTATGATCCTATGAAAGTATGCCCTATCTTTATTTCAGGCAAACTGCCCTAAATATCCTACATGGGAAAACACTTATCCGTCATATTATTCTTTTTCATCATCCATTCGTTCTTTTCCCGAACTTTCGGGCAGAATACCGTTCCGCATCACAAGTTCATCACAACGGAAGACGGGCTGCCTTCCAATCGGATTTACCACACAATGCAGGATAAGGAAGGTTATATCTGGATTGCTACGGATAATGGCGTAGCCAGATATAACGGTAAAGAATTCAAACACTATCCGGCACCCGAATCCATCGATAACGAATATTCCCATTTTGTCGAATTAAAAGACGGGAGTATCTGGTGTGTGAATTTTGGTAATCAGGTCTTACAAGTATCAGGAGATAGCTTAAAAATCTGTGAATGGGCAAAACCATTTATGGGAGATGCCAAATACTATTCACTTACATCGTGGAGAGACAGTCTGCTCTTTTTGCATAACCCCAATCGAATAGCACAACACGATCCCTTTACCGGACGAACGAAAACCATCAAAAAATCAGGTCAGGAAGCCTTGAAGGGCTTCAGTGCCTGTGAAGAATTTATTTCTTTTAAAAACAACGAAAAATTTTCCAAAGATCGAATTACAACTATTCATTCCTATGACCCAATCTCAGGAAAAATCAATCAGAGAAAAATAAAAAAAGAATACAATCATCTCAACAATGCTTTCAGCTATGGAAAAAACATTGGATTATTTAATCGTTACCATCTTCACGAGGGAAAAAACATTCAGGTCAATTTGCTTGAAATCAACAAGGAATTGCAAACAATATCTAAAGCACAACTAAAAAACTACAACCATTCCAAGGGGAAACAAATCAATCATATAAGTCGTATCGACAGTACATATTGGTTTTGTACAACCACTGGATTGTTTAAATATGATGAATCACAGGAAATCCTATTCCCAGAGTATTCCATTACTAACATATTAAGGGATTTCGAAGGGAATACATGGATATCAACATATGACAACGGATTGATTTTCATTCCTTTCCTAAAAATGAAAAAACACACTTTATTCCCCTTCCCCATATCACATATCAAACATTGGGATGACGGCTACATGATAGCATCCAGTTCTACAGGAAGACTAATGGGTTATGACACCAAATCATTAACTTTAAAATTCAACAGAACGATAGGTGATGCTTCAAGTATGCAATTTGAATTTTTCGGAAAAAACGAAATCCTAGCCTATATCAACCGACCTTATAAAGTATCATTGTTTACCGGATTGGATATTCCTTTTCATGAAGGAATTGATGGATTAAACGTGAAGCAAATTGGAAAAATAGATGACAAGATTTTTTATTTCAATGTAAACAAAAATAAAATCATCGCTGTAAATCACACGGGTAATAAGATAGGACGGTATGAATTCAATTCCCTATGGACAAAAGTTTCATTATCTAAAAACTCCTATAGATACGCCCTTGACAGACAAAAGGCAGGATTCCGTTTTGAACAGGTTTTTTTCGATAAGACCCACCATATGTTTTGGTTCTCTTCTCCTGAAAACTCATATTTTGAATTAGGAGATTCCATCAATTTATTCGATCCGGGATTAAAGGATAACGGCTCACTTAGTTGTTTTGCCAATCTGGATGACGGAAGGATCGTTGCGGGAAAAAACGATTCAGGGTTTATCATTATCAATGATATGAAAACCGAAAAGGTTATCGACAATCCTATTTTCAAATCCTTGGGTAAAATCGTAAAAATAAGTGTGGAAAAAAACAGGATTGCCGCTTTGACTGAAAAAGGAATCATCGTTTCCGACAAGGAAGGAAACATCAGTCATATTATAGATGAATCCGATTTACTTTCTCCCGCATCCATTTATGACATCTCTTTAAAAAACGGAATTTTATGGATGGGGAGAAACGATGGATTATACAGCTTGGATTTGAATGCTTATCGGGAAATATATACGTCCCCTATATTGCATATAAATTCCATCAAAATAAACGACATGCCATTTTCCATCGAAAATGCACCTTCCAAAATCGAACATAGTTCGGATATAGAAATAATTCTCAATTCCAATGTATTCAAAAGCCGCGAAGGATTGGAATACCATTACCGTTTGAAAAAGGAAGACGACTGGAATACCGTTACAGGAGAAAACAAATCCATAAGATTGAGTAATCTGGCCAGAGGGAAATATGACTTCAGTATTTTTTCCGTAAACGGGGAAGGTAACAAAAGTGAACTCAAAAATTACTCTTTCAGGGTACGTCCTCCTTTTTGGCTGCAAGGATGGTTCATACTAGGTGGCCTTGGTATATTTTTCCTCATTGGTTATTTCATCAACCGAAGGGAAGTACAAACACTCAAACGGGAAAATGACTTGCAAAACGAAATCAGGTTGAATAAACTCAGTGCATTGCAGGCGAGGATGAATCCGCATTTTATTTTCAATTCGCTCAATTCCATTCAGGATTTCATTATCAGGTTGGATACCGAAGGAGCCAACGAATACCTCGGTCTTTTTTCCGATTTGATGCGGACTTACCTTAAGCATTCCGAAAAAGAATACATTTGGCTGCAGGAGGAAATAGAAGCATTGGAAACTTATTTGAAACTCGAACAAATGAGGTTCGAAGATGTAGAAATAAATTTAAACATAGATGAAATTTTATATGAATATGATATCGTCATCCCTCCTCTTATGATTCAACCCTATGTTGAAAACGCGTTCAAACACGGTCTTCTCCATAAAAAGGAAAATAAGCGACTTAATATTGAATTTTCTTTTTCAGAGAAACAACATGCCATGCTGGTAACCGTTAAGGATAATGGAGTCGGTCGTGAATACCTAGAAAAAATCCAATCCAACGGCCTTTCCTTCTCCTCTACAGCCAATGAAAACAGATTGAAACTTCTGAATCATAACCGGAAACAAAAGCTAACCGTTATGATTGAGGATTTAAAATTACAGGGAATCCCCGGCGGAACACTTGTTACGATTAAAATTCCTTTAAACATCGAAACGACCGAAAAATGAACGTGATTATTGTAGATGATGAAAAACGATCCCGTAATGTTCTGGCTTCTTATCTGGAACAATATTGTCCGGATGTTGAAGTGATTGCTCAAGCAGGAAATGTACAGGATGCAGTCAATGCCATTCAGATCCACCGGCCTCAATTGATCTTTCTAGACATCCAATTACCGGGCGGCAATGGTTTCGACATTCTCGATTTTTTTGAAACGACCGATTTCCAAGTCATTTTTGTTACCGCCTTTAATGATTTCGCCATCAAGGCGTTCAAGGTTTCAGCCATTGATTACCTTACCAAACCCATAGTTATTAAAGAGTTGGTCAAAGCCGTGGACAAGGCACGGAAAATGAGGAATTTTGAATTATATTCATCCCAAGTGTCACATCTGAAATCTTTTTTGAATGAAGGAGATCAGGTCAAAAAAATCGCACTGCCCGATATCAACGGTCTCCGTTTTTTCAATATTAACGAAATATCCTATATCGAAGCGGATGGTTCTTATTCTATTTTGAAAAGCGTGGATTTTGAAGAGCCTATAATGATTACCAAAAAACTACTCGATATAGAAGAAAATATCGTTCACCCACACATCTTCAGACCTCACCGTTCCTTTCTCATCAATCTCTTACAAGTACAACGTTATAAAAAAAATGAAGGAGGCAGCATAGATATGAACTGTGGTAGAAACATCCCCTTATCCAGGTATAAGAAGAACGAATTCCTCGAAAAGATTAAAAATCTTAATTAGCACCGATAACCATTCATGTTTGATAAGACACCATTCATGAAAAAAACCATACCACTCATGCATTTTCCGAAAAAATGAAATCTCCTTACCCTATCTTTATGACACACACAATAGAGTTTTCAGTTCATCTTACTCTATTCCACATAGCAACATATATTCCCAAAAGATTTGTAGGGGTATGGAGGGGCATTAATGCAACCATAAAATTATTACCCTTGAATTTCAATTAACTTCCAACGCCTTACGACTTATAAGCAATTCCCATATGGGATTGCTTATTTTGTCTTCACAATTGCTTTCCATCTTTGCCAATGTTTCTAATTTCATAACACAATAAAGTAACATCGGTTTTTTATCTGACTACCTATAATCGGTAATTTGTTCCCGTTTATTCATTAGTTTTGCTAAAAGTAGTCATTTAACAATATCACCAATTATGAAATCGGTACTAAAATCCCTCTTTGTCGTAAGTATCCTCGGATGTATCTCTATAATGTTCCATAACTGTTCGAATGATCAAATACCCGTAAGTTATGAAGAAGTAGGGATTTGCTTCGAAACGGAAATTTTTCCGATTCTTATTTCCAATTGTACCATGAGTGGATGCCACAATCCTACAGATCGGGCAGAAGATCTGGATTACACAACCTATGAGGGCATTATGGAATCCGTAAAAAGATTTAATCCTGAAAAAAGCAAATTATACGAATATATTACCACTGATGACCTCGGCAAGATCATGCCTCCTCCCCCAAGTACTCCCTTGACAGCCGAGCAAATCAATTTGATTCATGATTGGATCGAAAAAGGGGCTCCCGAAACCATCAATTGTTTTACCGTTTGCGATACCCTAACCAATGTTTCATTCAGTATGGATGTCTTGCCTATACTGGATAGCAAATGTAACGGTTGCCACAGTGGCCCTACTCCACAGGGAGGAATCGACCAGTCCACCTGGTCGGCGGTTATCCGGACGGTCAACGACGGCTCATTTCTCGGTTCAATTGTACACGAACAAGGATTTTCCCCTATGCCGCCATTATCCCCGAAATTGCCTCCTTGCGAAATCCTTATCATAGAGACATGGGTAAATGAAGGAGCTTTGGATAATTAAATCCTAATTAAAATCAGATTCGGCATAAAAAAAGATCATGCAATGCATGATCTTTTTTTATGGTTTCGTTTATTTGGAATCATAAAAAATAAAATCAATATGAATAAGGTAGAAGAATTCAATGCATATCGGAAACAGATGAACGAAAAACTGCTTTCCCATGACAATAAGGTATTGAAAAGATTTTTCAATTTGGATACCAATGCCTATAAGGAAGGAGCCTTACCTACAAAAACCAAGGAACTCTTGGGATTGGTCGCTTCAATGGTTCTCAGGTGTGATGATTGCATCGCCTATCATTTGGGAACATGTTTCGAAATAGGTGTAACCAAGGACGAAGTATTCGAAGTATTCTCTATTGCCAATCTGGTCGGCGGTTCCATTTGTATCCCCCATACCCGTAGGGCATTGGAATACTGGGAAGCCCTGGAAGAAACATCATCAAAGCATTGACAAGCGCCTTTGTTCCCTATTCAAGTGAAGCAATCCTGCCCCACTCCGTATCATCAGCATCAGGATAATAGGTATGATGCCGACATGAAATTGTTGAGGAAGGAAATTCCATCCAATTAGGATAATCAGGCTCGTCACCAAAGCCATTCCATATGTCCATTTCATGGCAATGGGATTCAGTTTCCTAACAGATAGGAATAGGAAAAGATAAAACGGGTTGGCCCAAAGGATATTCAAGTTCCATTTGGTCGTTTGATGATCCGTCCCCAACCACATGAAGAGTAGGAATGCCCCGATAATGCCCAATAAGAAAAAGACGATGCAATCCAATGTCGCCAAAAACCGGTTATGAGTGAAAAACAAGGTAAGAACCGACATGAGGAGACACAACAATCCGAAAATATTGAATGGACGGAAAAGATTCGGTTCATTCATGTAATAATCGCCATCTACCACCTTCTTTGCCGGACCGAAAAACGGGAGTTCATTTCCATTCCGAATAATTTTTGCCGACTGTTGCAGGTTATCCGAAAGGAATTCAGGAAGGAACATCTCATCCCTAAAAGTAGCAGGTTTGTCTGCCGGAATGCCGATGAGCAAATCCATACCGAAATCCTCCCAGGGCCTTGAAGCGATATGGACATCCAATAACTGCCGCATCGATTTATCTTCGCCTTTTTCCGAGGAATATCTCATTGTACCCTCCAATTCGGTTTCCAGAATATCCCTTAGACGAGTAGCACAATTATCATAAAAGAAATCATAATGATATTTCCGGTTTTCAGGTAGGTAATTCTTCTCTAGGAAACGGAGTATTTTCCGGTTTTCATCCTGAGTCAGAAGTAGTTCCTGTTCTATGATCTGCTTATGGCCTTTAGCTTGGTAGTACCTCAACAATCGGGCAGTACTTTCCTTTCCTAATTGGTATTCCAATTTCCCTCTTAGGAATTTCCAGACAAAATTCGGTTCATCGAAATCGAAAATCCCATAATTATACAGGATATCGCTTTTCTTGTCGAAATTCTGAACCCGAAAAGCACTATGGCCAAATGCTCCATAGATCTGCACCCCCGGCGAATAAGTCAATAAACTGATTCGAAGGGAATCTTCCTGGGTATGTGCAACCATACCACTCAGAAGCAGAAATATGATCAATAAGATTTTTTTCAACAATTGAAGCATTTCATTTTCAAAATCAGAACGAATTTAAAAGGTATTTTAGTAAGCTGTCCCTCATTTTAGGAAATAGTTTATTCTTCATTGGATTATTTATACTAATTTCCCCATTCTACTATCAAATCAAAACATTCCAATCAGATGATGAAATATTCTTTACTTAGTATTATCCTATTTCTTCCGTTTTATCTGGCAGCCCAATCTTATGACAATGTCGAATCCGTAGAATATGATGCCAATGAAAACCGTTTTCTGGTTTCCAATGGAAATTCGATTCTTGCAAGGGCATCGGACGGGACACTTTCTTTTTTCGGATCGGGTTCGGCTTCTTATGGTATGGAAGTCATGAACGGCAATTTATTTGCCATCAAGGGAAGCCAAGTCAGGGGTTACGATCTAACTTCAACAGAAGAAGTCATGTCTATCACCTTATCCGGTGCACAATTCCTCAACGGGCTCGCCAATGACGGGAACAACCGTTTGTGGGCAACCGATTTCAATGGAAACAGGATTTATGAAATTGATGTTACCGATATGGCGAACCCTACTTCATCCGTCGTCGTTTCCAATACCGGTTCCACGCCTAACGGCATTTATCATGATGCCCCCAACAACAGATTGCTTTTTGTGAGTTGGGGCAGTAATGCAAGCATCAAGGCTGTGGATTTAACCGATTATTCGGTTTCGACCGTTTTGAATACCTCCGTCGGGAATATAGATGGGATCGATACGGATAGCGAAGGGAATTTCTATATCTCACATTGGACTCCGGCCGGAATCACCCGTTATGATTCGGATTTATCCAACCCTCAAGTCGTTGTCGTTCCCGGCATTGCCAATCCGGCAGACATTTGCTATGCACAGGAAATAGATTCCCTTGCGATTCCCAATAACGGCTCCGATGTCTTATTCGTCGGATTCGATAATTCTACTTCATTGGAAGGAATCATTGATGAACAATATCAGTTATCTTTCGGTCCCAACCCGATAACAACGGCTTCTTCTCTTACTTTCCAATTGGATAATCGGGAACATATCCGGATAGGTATCTATAATGTGGAGGGGAAATTAATGCAATCCTTATTGGATCATGAATTGGATGCAGGTCGTTATAATGTCCTTCTATCGGAAATTCAATTATCAAATGGCGTTTATTTCCTTCGGATGAAAACCGAAAATGGGATCATTCAAAGGAAAATGGTTGTCCGATAATCCAATCATTCGTATTCGATTCATAAAAAAAGCCTGTGTAGTTGCACAGGCTTTTTTTATCTCTTCATCCTTTATGGATTAAGAGTATGTTTAAATTTTAATAATTGGTCTGCGAAACTCACTTTGTTGCTTACTCTTCGTTAAAAAATCAGGCTTGATAGCCCTGCTATCATCCCGATTT
>JAHDFN010000093.1 GCA_020628145.1 Saprospiraceae bacterium
TGCCAATGGTATCCTATGGGTGGAGGATATTTCCCGATTAATGATGATTGGTGGGCAGGGGCCGGAAGACAGTATCGCTTCTTTTTTCACTTCTTTTTTAAGGGATGGAAAATTAAACCTGGTGGGAGAAGTTACACCTCCGCAAT
Organism: Saprospiraceae bacterium; assembly: GCA_020628145.1. GTDB lineage: Bacteria > Bacteroidota > Bacteroidia > Chitinophagales > Saprospiraceae > JAHDCE01. Next base: position 147 of record JAHDFN010000093.1, read on the forward strand.
TGGAAAGCATGAGGAGAATGCTGCCCGGTTTCGTAGAAAATTTCAGAATCATCCAACTCGATGAATTATCCGAATCCAAAATATTCAACATCTTGGATAAGTTTTCCGGATTTTCTTCTGCTAACCTAAAGATTGACATCAATAAGAATGCAATGGAATTGGGATACCGTCTTTTATTGAGGTATTACCCATATGAAAAATTCCCCGGCAAAATCGTCCGTTTTCTAAGTGGTGTGATTAATGAAAGCCGCCTCAATAAGAAAAACGAAATTGATAAAAATGACATCATTAAGGAATTTTCCAAGAGGACGGGCTTACCTTCCTTATTCCTAAGGGATGATATGAAATTGGATACCCAAGAGTTGGAAAACTGGTTCAATTCCAAAATCATTGGCCAGGATACGGCAATCAAGCGACTTTGTGAAGTTGTCAAGATTTACAAAGCCGGATTGAATAACCCCGGCAAACCGATTTCCACTCTGCTTTTCGCAGGGCCGACAGGAGTGGGTAAAACGGCTTCAGCAAGAGCGTTGTCCGATTATTTTTTTGGGAAGGGACAATTGAAATCACCTTTGATACGAATCGATATGAGTGAGTTCCGGTATCCTGGTCAAATCATTCAGCTCATAGGTTCTGGCAGGAATGTCGGGAAATTGGTCAAAGAGGTCAGGGAACGCCCGTTTGCCGTTTTGTTATTGGACGAGGTGGAAAAAGCAGACCCTTCCATATTCGATGCCCTGTTGACGGTACTCGATGAAGGAAGACTGGTGGATGCCTATGGCCGGGTAACCAACTTTAGAAATGTCATTATTATCATGACCTCTAATCTTGGAGCTTCGAATAGACGTTCATTGAGATTGATAGATACGGAAGATGAATCCGCCAAGTATTATTCGGCGATTTCTAAATTCTTCAGACCTGAATTTGTGAATCGGATCGACAATATCGTCATGTTCAATTCATTGAATGAAAATGATATTGTGAAAATTACCGAAAAGGAATTGGAAGATTTGAAAAAACGGGAAGGGTTTGAAAAAAACAATATAGAACTGGAATTCGGAAATGGGATATTCGAACACCTTAAAAAGGTCGGTTTTGATGAAAGGTATGGTGCGAGACCCCTACAAAGAGCCATTGAAGACGAGATTACTTCTCCTTTGGCCAACTGGATTTTAGAACAGGATTCCGTAAGAAATTGTAAAATATTAATAGATTTTGACCAAAAGTTAACTATTTCGAAACGATAATCTATAGGTTTTAGCCTTATATTTATCCCGAACATAATTATTAGGATAACCAATAATTTGATGAGAACTCAAGCAATTTTTACCAAAGCCCTTCTTTTATCAACCATTTTCATACTCTGTTCTTTTGGGAATAGCTCACCCGATTGGGGGTTCTTTGGTCATAAGAGAATCAATAGGATGGCGGTCTTTACCTTACCGCCGGAAATGATTCCTTTTTTTAAAAAGAACATAGAATTCATAACAGAACATGCCGTTGACCCGGACAAAAGGAGATATGCTACAAAACACGAAGGAGTAAGACATTATATCGATATTGATCATTGGGGAGAAAACCCTTTGGAAGAAGTGCCTAAATATCTATCCGAAGCGGTGATGAAATACGGAGAGATGATCCTTTTTACTGAAAAGGGAGACACCTTGACGCTTTTCAAATATGAAAAACCCAAGAAAAATGAGGAAGAAAAGAAAGAAGAGAAGGAGGGGAAAAAAGGTAAAGTCAAAAATAAAAAAGATGAATCCCAACTCATCGATGTACTTTCTGAAGGCTTAGAAAAGAAAACACCTTATTCTACTTTCAGGGACGGATTCGTTGTTGTTAAAAAAGACGCAAAGGCGATTTTCGGGAAGGATTCTATGGTGATTGAATTGAAAGCCTTGTCGGATTTCTATAATGAATATGTCGCCAATATGTATTTCGATGATGAATGGAAAGTCGATGCCGAAATTATTAACGGATTTTTGGGAGAATATGGTGCTTTGGAAAAGTTTACAGGAGGCCAGATTGTCGATCACTTTTCAGGATATGGAATCTTACCATATCACTTGATTAAGATGCAGGAAAATCTGACCCGGGCTTTTGAAAGTGGCAATTCCGGCAGAATATTAAGGATGGCTGCTGAAATCGGACATTACATAGGAGATGCCCATGTCCCTTTGCATACGACGGAAAATTACAACGGACAGATGACAGGGCAGGATGGGATTCATGGCTTTTGGGAAAGCCGTTTACCTGAAATGTTTGCAGATGATTCTTATAATTTTTGGGTGGGAAAAGCTTCATATATCGAAAATCCGAGGAATTTCCATTGGGATGTCGTAGCTGAAAGCCATTCGTATGTAGATACGATATTGTCTTTGGAAAAAGAACTGAGTATCACTTTTCCGAGAGATAAGCAATATTGTTATGAAATGAGATTGGAACGAACGGTAAGGGTGCAGTGTACGGCCTATGCTACCGAATTCCATAACCGTTTGGATGGGATGGTTGAAAAAAGAATGACAGATGCGGTGAAGGCCATCGGGGATGTTTGGTTTTCCGCTTGGGTGGATGCCGGCCAACCGGATTTGATGAAACAGGATGAATATATTATTTCAGAAGAGGAGAAGAAACAGATGGAGGAAGAAGAAAAACTATTCAAAGCCGGAACAATTAAAGGCAGAAACCATAGTAATTAATTTAACATACAGGACAAAACTTTAAAAACACCACGCACGACCAGTGGTTTTCATTTTGTCATGTACACAGCTAAATAATATAAAACGGAACCAATTGCATGGGACATCAGTTATAATATTGATAAACCGTTTTCTAATGAGAAACTTATTCTTCATATCATACAAGGCGTTCTCTACGCCCTTACTTTGCTTCACTAGACACAGGGGCTAGACCGGTTTCCCTATGCTTCTGTATAATCCGGGTATTTAATTTTAATTATATTTATTTTCATCCGATGCTTTGTCCAATCGTGGATTAAAGTTGGATGCCGGACGGATATCTGACATTGAAACATTAGAAAATGAAAGCGAGAGTTCTCAATCGTTTAAGAAATATTGGTATTGCTGCTCATATCGATGCAGGTAAGACGACCCTCACCGAACGAATCCTCTATTATGCCGGCAGAATCCATCGGGTAGGAGAGACGCATGACGGTGGTTCCCAAATGGATACGAGGAAGATGGAAAAAGAGAAAGGGATCACCATCAGTGCCGCTTCGACCCAAGTGAATTGGAGTTGGATGGGAGAGGAATATACCTACAACATCATTGATACGCCCGGTCACGTCGATTTCATGATCGAAGTGGAGAGGGCATTGAGGGTATTGGATGGAATGATTTGTCTTTTTGATGCCGTTTCAGGTGTGGAACCTCAAACCGAAACTGTTTGGCGGCAAGCCAACAGATATGGAGTTCCCCGCATCGCATTTGTCAATAAGATGGATAGAATGGGGGCTGACATGGAAAAAGTAATCACCGATATCCGACAAAAATTGAAGGCCAACGCATTGGCCATCCAATTACCTATCGGAAAAGAAGATGATTTTGTCGGTATTATTGATTTGATTGAAATGGAGGCTTTCGTATGGGATGAAAAAGATCAATGTTCTATCGTTCCTATTCCTGAGGATTTGATGAAACAGGCAGAAGAGTATCGTATTCAACTTTTGGAATCCCTTTCGGAATTCGATGAGGAGTTGATGGAAAAGTACTTGGATGATAAAGACGCCATTACTGCCGAAGAAATCAGGAAGATATTGCGACAAGCGACTTTATCTATGGGTGTCGTTCCCGTACTTTGTGGTTCGGCGTATAAGAACAAGGCCGTTCAACCATTGATGGGAGCCGTTGCTGCTTACTTGCCTTCTCCTTCGGATTCGGAAACCATAACAGGAACAGATCCTGATTCCGGAGAAGAGATGGATATCAGAATAGATCCCGAGTCACCTTTTTCCGCCCTGGCGTTTAAAGTGGCTTTTGATCGGCAGAATCGTAAACTCACATTTATCCGAATTTATTCGGGTACCTTATCGGCCGGTGATACGGTTCGGAATATGAGGATTGACGGCAAACAACGCATCGGTCATTTGTATCTGATGCATGCCGATAAGCAGGAAAGCATCAAGAAAGCCATTGCGGGTGATATAGTAGCCTTGATGGGAGTCAAGGATATCCGGACCGGAGATACTTTGGTCGATATGGATCATGCGATGGTATTGGAATCATTATTCATTCCCGAACCCGTAATCGGAATGGCATTGGAACCGAAGAAGACGGGGGACCTCGACCGTTTGGGTATTGCCCTATCCAAATTATCCGAGGAAGATCCGACCTTCAAGGTGAAAGTGGATAACGAAACCGGACAGACGATAATCCGGGGAATGGGTGAATTGCATTTGGAATACCTTATCAGTAGGATTGAAGATGATTTCAATATTCCTTGCACAACGGGCCGTCCGATGGTGAGCTATCGGGAGGAATTGACCCAGTCGGTTGTCCATAGGGAAAGGTTGAAGAAGTTCACCGGAGGGCCGGGACTCTTTGCCGAAATCGAAGTGGAAATCAGTCCTGCGGATGCATCTTATTTGGAAAGTCCTGCATTTTTGGAAAAAGGACGTAGGCTCCAATTCGTAGATGAAATAGTAGGAGGAGTTATTCCGAAGGAATACATTTCGAGTGTGGAAAAGGGTTTCCGTTCTGTCATGGATAACGGTTTGTTGGCCGGCTATCCGATTGAACATATGAAGGTTCGATTGATTGATGGGAAAACCCATTCCAATGAGTCCAAACCTTTAGCATTTGAATTGGTAGCCAAAGAAGCTTTCAGAAATGCTTTCCCAAAAACCGAACCCGGTTTGTTGGAACCGATGATGCAGGTGGAAGTAACCACACCGGATGAATATCTGGGTGCCATCATCGGCGACCTCAATCGGAAACGGGCCTTGATCAAAGGACAGGAAAGCGAAAGTGGAAGTGTTCTACTTAAAGCGGATGTCCCCCTTTCCGAGATGTTCGGTTATATCGGACAATTGAGGGCGATGAGTTCGGGGCGGGCGGCTTTCAGTATGATCTTTTCCCATTATGCCGGAGTGCCTTCCAAAATGGCCGAAAGCATTATCGGTGAAAATGTCCAAGTCTGATAGATAAGACGACGGGCTGCCCGAGGGCAGCCCGTTTTTCATTGACCTAGACTTAAACTTATTTTCCCATCTGCTGCTTCCCTCGCTATTTTATCCGCCCTTCGGATGGACTCTATCACTCGGTATGGCCCTCTCAGTTTTTTGATAATCCTTAGAGATTCATTTTGACTGATAAGATGGCCCGCACTCACAAAAATCGGCTTGACATCGGTTTGGCTCCTCAGTACATAACCTACCAATTCATTATTCAACAGAACATCGACTGTCGCTCCTGCATCATTTTCCAAAATTGTTTTGTATTCCGTTTTCAATAGTGGTTCCTTGGCAACACCGATACTTGGAATACCCGTTTCGATACCCAACCAAGTCGCTATCCCCATTTTTCTAGGATGTGCCTGACCATGACCGTCGATGATCAATACAGTCGGTTGGAACCCTTTTTGTCGGATGACATCTTCCAAAGCTTTTTTCAATAGCGGCCCTTCCCTGAAAGCGAAGTAGCCGGGTTGGTACTCCATTGTTACGGGGTACAAACCCACGAAAGTTCCCTGATGTGTTCCGTTATATGATTGGATGTCGATGGCAACATAGCCTTTGTTGCCCTCGTATTGTATATCGAATGAGAAAATCAGATTCTGCTTTCTGATTTTGAACGGTTCGTTTTGGGGTATCCTGACTTTTCTAGCCATCTCTTCCTGAAGTTGGCTTAGTTTTTCCTTATCCATGTTTTTGGTAATTTGGTTACAAATAAAGGAATGAAAATTACTTGGAAATTGTTCCTTTAGGAAAATCTTTTTTGTTGAATTACATTTGAATCATGAAAATAAAAAATGCAGTTGTTCTAGCCGGGGGAAAAGGAACCCGGTTGAAATCAGTGGTCAAGGATATTCCCAAGCCGATGGCTCCCATCAATGACCGACCTTTTTTGGAATTGGTTTTGGATTTCCTATATGATTATGAAATTAAAAATATCGTACTCTCGGTAGGGTATGCCAAAGAAGTAATTAAGGAACATTTCAAGGATAATTACCGGGGAATGAAGATAAGATATGCCGAAGAAAACGAACCTTTGGGAACCGGTGGTGGAATAAGATTGGCTTCCCGTTTTTTCAAGAATGAACCCTTCTTCGTTTTTAATGGTGACACTTTGTTTTTTGCCGATTTATGGAAAATGGAAGAAGCTTATTTCAGTCATGAAGTGGATATGGTCATGGCTTTGAAGCCGATGGAAAAATTCGAACGTTATGGAACGGTGGATTTGGATAAGGGAAAAAATATCCAATCGTTTAATGAAAAAAAATATTGCGAAAAAGGATTAATCAATGGTGGGGTTTATTTATTCGATAATTCCTTATTTTTAATTGATGATTATAAAACATCTTTTTCTTTTGAAAAAGATGTTTTGGAAAAATATGTCGGTCAACTGAAAATTAAAGGAGTTATTCTGGATTCTTATTTTATCGATATCGGTATTCCTGAGGATTATTTTAAATGCATAGGTGATAAAAAGGAACAAAAAATAAATCAATTAATTGAAAAAATAAAAAAAGAAAAAGGTTGGACGCTTTTTTTGGATCGGGATGGAGTAATCAATAAAAGAATTCCCGGTAATTATGTAAGGTTTCCGGATGAATTCGAATTCATGAAAGGTAGCGATGATGCCATTGCAAAGTTCTCAAAAGTATTTGATAGGATTGTAGTCGTGACCAATCAACAAGGCGTAGGGAAAAAACTAATGAATGTCCAAATGAAGTCCATGATTTTATGTTGAAAGGGATAAGGGCCAAAGGAGGAAGAGTGGATAAGGTTTATTATTGCCCCGAGTTAGCTAAATTGGATCCTTATTGTCGAAAGCCGAATATAGGAATGGCCTTGCAAGCCCGAAGGGATTTTCCCGAAATTGACTTCAATAAATCTGTCATGGTCGGGGATTCGATTTCCGATATCTCATTCGGTAACCGATTGAATATGACAACCATTTTTCTGAAAACAAAAACCTCCGAGGAAATATCCGCCTCTCAATATGAAAATATAGATTATATATTCAATGATTTATACAATGTTTTCCTGGCTTTTTAATAGGCCATCTTCTTTAATGTAACATAGTTGTTTTTATTTATGATGAAATTTAATATGTGTCTTTTTATCGCACAATAAAAATATTTTTGTTGTTGATTGATTTTTTATTCTGTTGGTAATCAGTTTTTTATTTTGAATAAATCTTGCTTGTGTGATTTTTTTGCCTGTCACATAACCATTGTTTTTTAAGTCAGATACCCCGTTTCTCGGCACTAAAGTTGGCATTCTCTTTTTCGTGTTCCGGTATAGGTTCATTCCTGTCGAAGACACAGATTAATTAATGTGTAATATTAAATCATCTTATTAATGGAAAAGAGAATTTACCTGATATTCTTTGTATTGATCACATTGGGGATCATTGTTTTTTCAATAAACAAGACAAAGACTATCAACAAGGAAAAGGCAATGGAAGAACTCCTCAAAAAATACAGTGAGGATGTTTCTTTCGAAGAAAATCAAGGACAATGGGATAAGGAAATCCTATTCAGGGCCAACACAGGCCAGGCCAATCTCCAATTCTTGGAAGACGGAGTTCATTTTACGGTTTTTCAAAATGACTTGGAAAAATCGGAAGGAAAAAAATCAGATAATTCCGTAGCCAAAAAAGAAGGAGACCTTGTTAAAGGGCATGCTTGGAAATTAAAACTCAATGGAATGAGTTCTAATACCAAAGCCACTCCGAAGATATTGAAATCTTCTAATACGAATTATATCAATGGTAAAGGAGCGATTAATAATGTAGAAAAATTCGCTGAAGTATGGTATGAGGATGTTTATCCTGATACCGATTTACGTTTTTATAACAGAGGTGGTGGAAAAATCGAATACGATTTCGTTTTACAACCCCATGCCGATGTGGAAAATATCAACTTGTCACTTGACGGTGTTGACGGACTTTCTTTGGATGCCGAAGGAAATCTGGTGATGGAAACCTCCGTAGGACCGATGGTGATGGGAAAACCTTATTCCTATCAAATCATTGATGGTGTGGAAAAAGAAATTCCTACTCGATATGAAATCGAAGGGAATGATTTCACTTTTGCCATGTTGGAAGATTATGATAAAAGTCATCCTTTAGTTATCGACCCGATCATTTTGGAATATAGTGCTAGGCTTGGTGCGACCACTTCTACATTAACGTATAATATCACTGGGCAGAATTATAATACTGCTGCAATCAATAGTGCTGGAGAGGCCTTCATTGGAGGGATTATAACTGCTACAGGTATGACGACAACTGTAGGTGCTTTCCAAACGACTTTTGGAGGAGGGGCTTTTAAACAGGATATCTTTGTTGCAAAGTTATCTGCTGACGGGTCCACACTTTTATATTGTACTTATCTAGGAGGGAGTGGCAATGATAATGTTAGGCAAATCGGAATAAATGATAATGGAGAATGTTTCATTTTAGGTGAATCTCGTTCTCTGGATTATCCTACTACTATCGGTGCTCTCCAAACAACTTTAGGAGGAGAAACTGATTTTGTATTGACTAAGTTAAATAGCACAGGAACCAATGCCATATACAGTACCTATATCGGAGGAACAGGAATCGATGAATACAACGGAGATTATTGGGATGATCCACTGTTTCATATTACAGATAATGATGAAGTTGTCATGACCGGTATTACCGAATCTCAGGACTTTCCTACTACACCCGGAGCCTATCAGGAAACGTTGATACAGGAATATACTTGGGATAAGGATGTGTTTGTTTTGAAAATGAATGCAACAGGTGATGCTTTAGTTTATAGTACTTTGTTAGGTGTCAGTACATCATATTCAAATTATGGGGCGGCTATCAATTCTCAAGGGCAAGTAGCTGTCCATAGTTCAACGGCAAATTCCAATTACCCGGTGACACCGGGTGCTTATTTACAAACCGAGCCATCTACGGATTCAGGAGAAGCTACAATCGGATTGATTCTGAATGCCGATGGTTCTTCTGTTCAATATGCGACTTATTTGGTAGGTACTTCCGGTAATGATGATGAAGGTCCTGGCGTTTTATTTGACCACAATGACAAACCTATATTTTATGGATTTTCAGAAAACTTCCTTCCGGCTACACCTGGTGCTTTGAATGTGGGGGTCTTAGGTGATCCTTTCAACTTTGCGGCTTATCAGTTATCTGATGATGGTACACAAATGTTGAAATCAATGAATGCTGCCTATGGCCTTGGCCGAGCAGAAGTGAGATTGTTATCCAATGGAGATCTTGTAGTAGGTAGTGATGATTATGCAGGGACTAATGTTTATACCCCTAATGCAATATATACCGGTAATAGAACTTACCTCGGGGTATATAGCAGTGATTTTACTCAAATTAAGTTTGCAACTTGTTTACCCTTAGATGGGGGCGTTTTCAGGGATATGGAAATAGATAGTGAAGATAATATCCATATTGTAGCTAGAGGTGCAACTGCTTATACGATTACGGATGATGCGATGCAAACCGATGCATTGTCATCTGCTAATTATATATATATGAAGATAAACTCCAATTATGAATTGGAATATTCCTCATTTATTGGAGGAGATGGAACTCATTCCACACCTACCATATATGTGGATGACAGCAATAATGCTTATATAATGGGAGGATCGGATTATTCCTTTCCTACTACGGAGGGAGCATGGTTCGAGGGGACTTCAAGATCATTGGTCTTTGCGAAGTTCTCTCCATTCTGTGGTCCGATAGTAGAAAATACGATTAGCCCTGTTTCACAAGATCACTGTATTTTCGGTTCTCCTGATCCTTTTACAGGAAATGAAATCGAAACATTGGCTCCTAATATTATTAGAGAAGGAACTCCTGAACTACAGGCTGGTGCGGCAACTTATCAATGGCAGCAAAGCCCTGACGGAGTTTCCGGATGGTTCGACATACCGGGTGCTATTCTTAAGGATTATCTTCCTTCGGAATTGGCGACAACAACTTATTATAGAAGGGTTATTCAAGGTATAGGATGTGAATCTGATATTTCCGTTTCCAATGTTTCCGTTATCAATATCGGCAGTGAGACTGCTCCTGTTTCTGATGCCGGAGGTGAGTTTTTGGTTTGCCAGGGAGGTTCGATTCAGATTGGACAAATAGCTACGCCGGGATCAAGTGCAGTAGTTTCTTATTCTTGGGATCCTACTACTGGGCTTTCTGACCCGAATATCGCACAACCCATTGCTTCACCTTCTGCTTCGGCTGTTTACACGGTAGAAGTAACTGATGCGAATGGATGTGTACATAGGGATCAGGCTGTTGTTACCGTTATTGCTCCGGATGCCGGACCGGATCAATCTGCTTGTGATGGATTGGCGGTACAGATAGGAACTCCCGGATTGCCTGCTGCGACCGGTGTCTCTTATTCTTGGTCGCCTACAGATGGTTTAAGCGATCCTAATGTGGCACAACCGATAGCCAACCCTAGTGTTGCTACTACTTATACTTTGACGATGACCGGCCCGAACGGCTGTCCGCTTACAGACCAGGTGGTTGTAACGCCTATGACGGTTACTGCTGTTGCCGGTGTTGATAGAACCATTTGTTTCGGAAGTTCTACTTCAATTGGAGAGGCTGCTACACCGAATACATTCTACGGTTGGGCTCCCGGTTTATATATGGATAATCAATTATCTTCAAACCCTTCAGTTACTCCGAATGAAATGCCGATTCCTACAGAAAACCCATTGGTTTATACGGTTACAAAAATTGATATGGCCAGTGAATGTTCTGATACGGATGAAGTATTGGTTTATGTAAATACAGCCGATGCAGATGAAGATGGTTGCGGACCTCGTTATATCGGTACTCCCGATCATTCATTAGGTAGAGCTACCTTTGCTTGGACGGTTATTTCAGGAGATTTTTCAAGTCTGGCGGCAGGAGATGTAAATATCCCTCGACCATTTGTTGCTCCGAATACGACCACTACATACGAATTGAACGTAACTTGGAATGGTGTGACTTGCACGGATCAGGTCGTTGTCCCTCCTTGTGGTTGTACTATTGATGTTGCTTGGTCTTCCGATTATGAATGTATCGTTGGAGGAAACAATACTTATATCTGGGCTACTTTACAGGATACTACTATGTATAATTATACTTGGTCACCTGTTACAGGATTGAGTCATCCTAATTCTGCATATACTGAAGTAGGTGAATTAACTGCTCCTACTACATATACGATAACATCCGTTCATAAATTCAATGCTGCTTTGACTTGTTCGGAGAGTATTACGGTTTTCCCTTCTCCGGCTACTTATCCACAGGCATTGGCTGAGGATGGAGTGACTTGTTCCGGAACCGGTGTGACAATTGGTTTTCCGGCCATCTCAGGATGGGATTATGAGTGGACACCTGATACTGATTTGTCGGATCCTTTGATTTCTAATCCGATAGCTACACCTACGGAAACAAGACAATATACCTTGACTGCTACCGATCAGGTTACCGGATGTACTTCTGATACAACAATAACTGTAATCGTTAGAGATCCCGTTGTTGACGCAGGTCCTGATGGTGAGTTCTGTAATGGAGCAATTATACAATTAGGGACACCAGCCCTCCCCAATCAATCTTATTCATGGGAACCGGCTATTGGTTTGGCCAATAATGATACGGCCCAACCTGTGGATACCATTTATACCAATATGGAATATATCCTTACGGTAACAGATTTGGAGACAGGTTGTTTTGTAAAAGATACTGTAAACTATGTATTGGATGCGGCTCCGATAGCGGATGCCGGCGTAGATCAGGAAGCTTGTCCGGGAGGTACGGTTGTTATCGGTACTCCTGAACAGGCCGGAATTACCTACCTATGGTCTCCTGCCACAGGATTGAGTGATGCGACTGCTGCTCAACCGATTGTAACTGCTACGGCTGAAATTACTTATACTTTGACAGTTGCCAATGGAAACCTAGGATGTTATGATTCTGATGATGTTCTGATTACAATGGGAACTTGTACACCTCCTACAGCCGATCCGGGTGATGACAAGGATATTTGTTTGGGTGGCTCTGTTCAATTGGGAACAGCTCCGGTAGGAGGATTGACATACTCTTGGACACCAACGACTGGTTTGGATAACCCTAATGTAGCCCAACCGAATGCAAATCCGACGGAAACGACGACTTATAATTTGACTGTTGAAGATGGAACGGGTGCTAGTAATTCAGCCAGTGTAACCGTAACGGTTTGGGAATTACCAACTGCCGATGCAGGTTCTGCTGTTTCGGTTTGTGAAGGAGAGCAACCTAAATTGGGAACTCCTGCCGAAGATGGTATGACCTATTCATGGGTTCCTGTTGCAGATTTGAATGATCCTACTTTAGCTCAGCCGATTCTTACGGCTACAGCTAGTGGCACATACACGGTAACTGTAATGAATGCAGGAGGTTGTACCGCAACCAGCGAAGTAAATGTAACGGTGAATACAGCACCTACTGCTGATGCAGGAGCTGATGTAAGTGCTTGTTCAAATGCAATTATCGGTTCTGCTCCTGTTACGGGAATGACCTACGAATGGTCACCGGCGGCTACTTTGGATGATGCGACAAATTCTAGACCTACGGCTAATCCATCCGTTGAAACGGAATATACCGTTACCGTTACAAATTCAGGTGGTTGTACATCTACCGATACGGTTATAGTTACTCCATCTGCCGAAGCAGATGCAGGAAATGATAAGAATGTTTGTGAAGGATCGGAAGTAATGATTGGTACGCCGGATATGACCGGTGGTGCGGCTACTTATACATGGACGCCTGCTACAGGATTGGATAATGCCAATACTGCCCAGCCGTTGGCATCTCCATCAGCGACGACTACATATACTGTAGAAGTGAATAATGGCGGATGTATTAAAACGGATCAGGTTACGGTTAACTTGAAGGAAATTTCTGCTGATGCCGGTTCGGATCAATATATTTGTGGTGGAGCAAGTGTCATTATCGGAACTCCTGAAGTACCCGGTAAAAATTATTTATGGACTCCTTCCGCCGGTTTGGATGATCCTACCAAAGCACAACCGGTAGCTACTCCGACGGCTAATACTACTTATACTTTGGTCGTAAGCGATCCGGTAACAGGTTGTGTTGTTTCTGATGATGTGACCATCGCATTATTCGGTTCAGCTCCTGTAGCTGATGCAGGAACTGATGTGACTGCCTGTAATGGTACTGCGGTACAATTGGGTGCTGCAAGTGTGACAGGTATGAATTATGTTTGGTATCCTAATGTCGGACTAAGCGATCCATTCATTTCCAATCCTACGGCTAATCCACCTACGACGACTACTTATACAGTACAGGTTTATGATGCAGCAACGGGTTGTTCGAATATCGATATGGTAACGGTCAATGTGGAGAATTGTGCTGACATCGGTAACTATACATGGTATGATCAGAATAACAACGGTATTCAGGAAGGAATAGAAACACCTGTTACCAATGTTACGGTTTACCTATATGAGGCTTATACCGATGTTTTGGTAGATACCGAAACAACGGATGGGACCGGACATTATTTATTTACGAATGTTCCTACAGGAAACTACTACATCGTTTTTGATGGAAGTACCAGCCCTGACGGCAGCTTTACATTGACTCAATCCACACAAGGTACGGATACGGAGATAGATAGTGATCCGATTGCTTCTACAGGCAAGACGGCCATCTTCTCTTTCGATCCGAATAATGGTGATGATCTTTCATTCGATGCAGGTTTTATCCAGGCTCAGGATGTGGGAGACTTTGTATGGTTGGATGCTGATGCAAACGGAGAACAAGGTGGTTCTGAAGTCGGAATCGAAGGTGTTACCGTTACATTGTATGATGAGGATGGTATGATCGTCGGTACGACAACTACGGATGCGACAGGATATTACTTATTTGAAGAAGTTCCTGTTGGTGAAGGCTATTGTATCGCTTTTGATGAAAGTACCCAAGTGGATGGTTATCAGAATTTGGTGTTCTCTGATATGGATTCAGGTTCTACGGATGCCAACGATAGCGATGCCAATCATTTGACAGGAAAAACCGCTCCATTCGAAGTAGTGGCCGGAACGGATAGATTGGATATCGATGCCGGTTTGTATGAAGGTGTGAAGTTGGGTGATGTCGTTTGGGAAGATTATGTCCCAAATGGTGTTCAGGATGGAACCGAGAATCCAATTCCTAATGTGACCATTACACTTTATGATAATAATACCGGAGAAATAGTTGGAACCACCATGTCCGACGAATTCGGTAAATATTGTTTCTTCGTAAGAGAAGGAGATTATTTCCTAGAATTCAATACCGGTTCTACCGGAACGTTCTACTTGGCTACGACTTATGAAACAGGTAGTGATGATGAAATTGATAATAACGTGAGCTCTAGTGACAATAGGACAGGTGTTTATACCATTACGGTTGCCGGAGGTGATGTGTTGTCAATCGATGCGGGATATTATGATCCTAATAATAGATTATTGCCGGTAGAGTGGGGCTATTTCGAGGTGAAAAACCAGAATTGTATGAATACGTTGAGATGGGGTACGATCACAGAAGAGAATACGAAGCATTTTGAAATACTTAGGAGTTTTGATGGTATTAACTTCAAATCCATGGGAGTTGTAAATGCTGTTGGTTTCTCTGCCGAGCCTATTGATTATGAATATATGGATAAGGATCCGGGAACTACAACTTATTATAAGATAAGAAGTGTGGATTTCGACGGTGAATTCCAATTCTCTGAGACAATGGTTGTGAAATCGGATTGTTTTGAAGACACACCAATGGTCGTTTATCCGAATCCTACAATTTCCAATCTGTTCATTAAATATGATTCTTTCGTAAAAATGGATAGGGTAGAAGTCAGAGTGATGAATATTCTAGGCCAGCAGGTGAAATATGAAATCGTTACTTTAAATGAAGGTCCGAATACTTTGGAGTTTGATACTTCCAATTTGCCGACAGGAGAGTATA
>JAHDFN010000340.1 GCA_020628145.1 Saprospiraceae bacterium
AGTAATAGGAGAGGAAAACGAAAATGCGGTTGAATATCTCAAAAAAGAACAGGAAGGATACCGAGAAACCATAGATAAGACTCAAGGTGTGGATGTGATAAGAATGCCCAAAATGAGCGATACGATGGAAGAAGCGGTAATCCTCAAATGGCATGTTGAGGTTGGGGACAGGATCGCCAAAGGGGATCTGATAGCAGAGGTCGAGACAGATAAGGCTGTTATCGAAGTTGAATCATACCGAGAAGGATATGTTTTGTATAGATTGCCCTTGTCGGGAAATCATATGAAAGTAGGAGAAATAATAATGATTGTAGGAGAGCAGGGTGCTCCTTATGAAAACGTATTGGAAAACAGAAATTAAAAATCAAATCAGAAAATCATGGCTGAAGTAATAAGAATGCCCCGGATGAGCGATACGATGGAAGAAGGGAATATCGTGGCATGGCATAAGAAAATAGGAGATGAGGTAGAGATCGGTGATTTGTTGGCCGAAGTCGAAACGGATAAAGCCACTATGGATTTCGAATCTCCGGCAGATGGCGTATTGCTTCATATTGCTGTGGAAGAAGGTTCGATTGCCATTGGAGGAATATTGGCGGTCATAGGAGAAAAAGGAGAGGATTTCAAATCCCTTTTAGATGGAGGTGCGGTTGAATCCGAATCTCCTTCCCCTGCCGCCAAGGAAGAAACCGTTGATACCGCTCCTGCCTCGGCTTTGGAAATCCAAAACAGTTCGGCTTCGAATAATGGTGAGGAAGAAAGGATTAAAGCATCTCCTCTGGCTAGGAAAATGGCATTGGATGCCAACCTGAATCTTGCTACAATCAAAGGAACCGGAGACAATGGCCGCATAGTTAAAAAAGATGTGGAAGCTGCTTTGGGAGGAACTCCGGCATCCGTCCCACCACCGAAGAAGGTATTGGAATCGCCCAATTTGAATGTAAGAACAAAACAACCCCAACCTTCAAACCTGACGGCCAATGCCGGTAATTTTGAAGAAATCCCCGTTTCCCAAATGAGGAAGGTAATTGCCAGAAGACTGGGGGAAAGCAAATTTACCGCCCCCCATTTTTATCTGACAATTGAAATCGATATGGCAAAGGCTATTGAGTCCAGGAAAAAACTCAATGAAATCGCCCCTGTCAAAATATCTTTTAATGATTTGGTGGTGAAAGCAGCCGCAGTGGCCTTGAGGCAACATCCTAATATTAATTCTTCCTGGATGGGCGATACCATCCGTAAAAACAAGGATGTCAATATCGGAGTGGCCGTAGCCGTTGAGGAAGGCCTATTGGTACCTGTCGTTAATCATGCGGATACCAAAACCCTTTCCCAAATCAATACCGAAGTGCGTGAAATGGCAGGGAGAGCGAAGGAAAGGAAGTTACAGCCCCACGAAATGCAGGGCAATACCTTTACCATTTCCAATTTGGGAATGTTCGGAATAGAAGAATTCACAGCGATTATCAATCCACCGGATGCTTGTATTCTTGCAGTAGGCTCTATTATCCAAAAACCGGTTGTTAAGGATGGGGAATTGGCTGTAGGAAGTATGATGAAAGTTACTTTGTCCTGTGATCATAGAGTCGTGGATGGTGCTGCCGGATCACGTTTCCTACAAACGTTCAGAAGTGTGTTGGAAGACCCTATCCGAATGCTGGTTTAATGAAATTGTGAAGAAAATACTTTTAGGTTTTGCATACCATTAACAACTAATTCGATTGTATATCGTCTAACTTTACGTTGAATATCAAATGATGAATATGAGGGCTATATTATTGCTATTTGGGATTTTTACCCTGACGTTTATAGGATGCATTTCCGATTCGTCGGAAAAAGA
The DNA here is from genome assembly GCA_020628145.1 of Saprospiraceae bacterium. GTDB lineage: Bacteria > Bacteroidota > Bacteroidia > Chitinophagales > Saprospiraceae > JAHDCE01. Next base: position 1,841 of record JAHDFN010000340.1, read on the forward strand.
CGGACCGACGGTTACTACAACCACTGAAACCGAGGAACCTACGCCTCCTATCGAAATCGATTCTACCGAAATCAAGAAAAGGATGGCTGAAGAGGCCGCTGCACTTGCAGAAGCAGAAGAGGCAAGGAAAAAAGAAGAAGCCCGATTGGCCAAGGAGAAAAGGGATAGTATCCGCAGGGTTAAAAGAAAATTGGCAGAGAAAAAAAGAAAAGCAGAAGAGGCAAGGAAAAAAAAGGAAGCTGAAGCTGCTGCGGCTGTGGCAACTGCAAACACAACAACAGCTCCAAAACCGAAGCCGGCTCCTTCAGGCGGCCCTAAGATTACTTTTGAAAAAACGGTACATGACTTCGGGACGATAGAAGAGGGAGATGTGATAAAACACGAATTCTTTTTCAAGAATACCGGTAATTCTGATTTAATGATCATGGATGCCACTGCAACTTGTGGATGTACCGCTCCCGGCTTTTCATTCTTTCCCCTGAAACCCGGTGATGAAAGTGCTATTACCGTAACATATAATAGTGCCCATAAGGCAGGCCCGCAAAGACCGGAAATCACAGTATTTACC
>JAHDFN010000094.1 GCA_020628145.1 Saprospiraceae bacterium
AATTAATTCTTTAGGAAAAGTGATAGCTAGGGAAAACCACCAAAACCAAACTGTAATTAATTACAAAGGGATTTCTACCCCTGGGATTTATTTCCTTAGGATAATTAATGAAGAAAATGAAATAGGCGTATTCAGAATAATACGGGAATAACGTTTAATCCGAATAGGTATTTGTGGTTTTCCAAACAACTGCGAATACCTATTCGCCTTTTTTATACCGCACTTTGCAGGAGGGACAACTCAAACCTCCTCCTTCTGCCTTGAGTCGTATTCCCGTAAGGTTATCATCTACGAATTTTTGGACAAAGGCTTTTTGTGCAGCAGGATCTCCGCTAAGTACGTCCTTGTTCTTATCAATTACAGCCTCCTTGAATTTTCCTTGATATTCCTGTCTTCCCCAACAATTGGGACAGAATCCTTCTTCCAAAATTATTTTGTCTGCTTCTTTCTTTTTTCCGAACCAATCTAATAAACCCATGTGATTTTGCTTTTGATTTGACAATATGCCACAATCTAAGTGTAAATTTTGAAGAAATCCGGTTGGTTTTTGATTTAGATCCCGAAATGTCCGAATGGGGACGAGGGATTTTCTAGAATCCGTAACATTTTACCTTACCTCTACCCCTCGGTTTTACCCCTTTGTTTTTCCTGCTTTTCCACTTCCTATCCTTTTCTAATCCGATTTCAAAAGGATTCACCTTGAGAGCCATATAAATATCCCCTCCGGTCAGGTTGGAATTTTTTCCGAACAAAGCAGCCAGATTTTCAGAACCGATGGTGAGATATGCCAATCTCAAACTCAGGCCGACATGTAATTGATCGTAGTTCAATAAACTGATGGGTAATTGGACATCCAACCAACGATGTTCGAAACGTGGAGTAATGGCCAATAAATCGGTTCGGGCTATTCGGTTTCTTCCAAAGGGTACATGTTGTACAACCGTTGCATTCAGGAATACATTTTCGGTCAAGGAATAATCTGCCTGTATGCTTAGGGCCGTTGGTAAGGTCAGGCTGAAACCCGGTCTTTGAGCGGTCAAATTCATTTGTCCGAATACATCATTACTCAGATTTTCGATGAGGTCATCATATTCTTCCAATTCCTTGTAATCGTCGGTGTCTATGGTGAAATCACCATCACTTTCCACTAGGTGGTTTTCCGTATTTTTGTTAAAACGGATATATCCCAAATCGATCAATGAAACACCCAGCCGGAATAAATATCCGTCATCATAATCCTTGAATTGGGTAAAGGTGAAACCCAGGTCCAATGCAATTCCGTTGCCGTTTTTTTGCAGCCCGTTGAATTCCTGATTATCCATATAGGTATTGGTCAAGCCAAAACCTCCTTTGGTTGTTAAAAAATCTATTTCATTATCCCGATGTTTGACAACACCTGTTTTTCTATAATTATTCAAGTAAGCCCCTTCGTACCCCATTAGGTATTTGAAGTTGGTTCCGAAGGTTAGTGATGTGTTGATTTGCCGTCCATAATGCACACCGATTTCTGACCAAGCGGCCGCACCCAATTTGAATTTATCGATTGTTATTTCATCTTCATTGGGATATTCTTCAAAGGTATAATACCCGAGGACTCCCGGTACTTTTCTAGTCCCTCCGGCTACTCTGAAAGCGGTCATTAATCCTATGCTATGTTCATGGAATTTGAAGAGAAAAGAAGGCCCTGTCAAATGTATGTTCCCTTGTAAATAATAGTTGTTTTTATTCCTATTGTAATCGGCAATGGGAATGCCCTGCGGTATTTCATTCTCGGAGTCGTAATTGCTTGCGACTGCCCAGGTCGCTCCGCTTTTTAGTAATGGAATGGCAGCAGTGTTCCGTACATGTCCATAATTATTATCGGCAAAAATTCCTATTGCAACAATATTGACATCCCAAGAATAAGGCAGATTTACTCCTGATGCAGGATTTAAATAAAGCCCATTGACTCCTGCATAATTTCCCAGACTTAAGCCGAGCCGTTCCTGTGCATTCAAGTACCCGCAAAGACTCATTAGTATCGAAACGAAAATGATATTCTTTTTCATGGAATTGGAATTTTCAGACACCAACGAATTTCAAATTCGAATTAGTGTATTTTGACTCCCATTCTATTTAAATATCATTTTAATTTTTTTTAGAATTTACCTGATGAATGACAGGGTATTCAATCTAATATCTGTTTCAACTTTTCCAAAATAACCCTCGATAACTTCATTTTGGATTCATGGGTCCAACCGGCAATATGTGGAGAGAGGATTACATTGTCGAAGGCGTATAATTCCTTATACATTTCTTTTTCCTTCTGTGAAAAGGTGTTTGGTTTTTCATTTTCAAAAACATCGAGGCAGGCACCGCCAACCTTGTGGGAATTGAGTGCATTTATCAAAGCCTGCGTATCAACTACATTTCCCCTTGAGGTATTGATGATAATTACCCCGTCTTTGCATTTTTCAATAAAATCGGCATTGCAATAATGTTGGGTTTCCGGAGTGAGGGGCAGATGGAAACTTATGATGTCAGCCTGTTTTCGAATTTCCTCTACGGATGTTTTCCGGACAAAGGGGAAAAACCTCAAAGTGTAATCCGTTTTGTATTTGTCGTTAGCCAGAATATTCATTTCCATGCCCATCAGTCTTTTCGCAAACGTACTACCGGTATGTCCGAAACCGATGAGTCCTATTGTTTTTCCAAACAATTCGAAGCCCCTGTTTTTCTCACGGTTCCAATCCCGTTTCCTGACTTCTTGATCGCTCCGATTCATGTTGTTGGCCAAGTTGAGGAGCATTCCGAGGGCGTGTTCTGCTACGGCATTACGATTGCCTTCCGGCGAATTGATAATATGAATTCCTTTTCTTTTGGCATATTCCAAATCAATGATTTCCAACCCTGAACCCAAGCGGGCGATGAAGACGAGTTTTTCGGCTTTGTCCAAAAGTGACGGATCTACAATTATCTTACTATTGATAATCAAACCTTCGTAGGAAGATATCCTCAGATGAACTTCTTCCAAAGTGATAGCGGGTTCGTAGTCGTATTCGAAACCCAATTTTTCCAATCCCTCGAACATGAGAGGATGAACTCCATCTGTGATCCAAACCTTACCCCGTCGTTTCATTTTTTATACAAGTTTAATCCAATGGGATTTAAAAAAACGCATCTCCTGCCAAATGGCAGGAGATGCGTAGAAAAAAGTTATTTCAAAAAATATTGCTGTTAGACATTGAGGTAAAACATCAAAGATTCGTAACGCTCCTTAATGGATTCGTTCAGATAATCCGATTCGTGGAAAGAAGCCTTCACATCAAAATCATGTCTTTCCAATGAAGCTACGATTCTGGAAATGTCTTTTTTGTTCACCTTGAGTGTAACCTCTGCTTGGGATGATTTCAAATCGGAAGTAATGAATGTACTGATGACGGCTGCATTTTCCTGTTCGATGATACTGGAAATTTTTGCTAGGGAATAATCTCTCCTATGCATTTCCAAAACGATAATAGAACCGGGAACCGTAAATGATCCCATATTGCCGAGTTGATTCAATAAGTCTTCTTGGGTAATCAGTCCGATATATTGGTCTTGCTTATCCACTACGGGAATAACGGAAAGCCTGAAATCAGCCATCAATCTCAATATTTCATAAATATGATTCTTTGAATTGACATAAGGCCTATTGTAATGTAGTTCGTAAGATTCTATGGGTTCATCAATATTGTAATTGAGAATATCTTCCTCGGATATTAAACCCAATAATTGGTCGCCTTGTACTAGAGGGAGGTGTCTGACATGGAATTCGCTCATCTGATCCAAGGCATAACTGCCTGTGTCCTCTAACGTGAGAGGCTGGATGATTGCTGATATTAGTGTGCCCGCAGTCATGGGTTTTGCCTTTAGTTAAAAAATCTCCGTAGTTAGTAAGTAGTTATTAGTACATACGTAAAAACGCAAGTAGTAGTTTCTTCTAGTCTGGTTAAATGTAATCTTTTAACGTCAAATTAACTCAATTTTTTTTCGGAAAATTTTATATTTTAACTTTTTTTCCGAATGTAAGTTATTGACAGTTATGTATTTAATAATGTTTATTTCTTTGGGGAACAATTGGTTTTATTTGAATGTAAGTCCTTATGTTTTTTGTCCTGTCACCCCGATAGAGTAATTCTGTGGATAATATGAGTCACTTTAAGCCTTTTAAATTCAGGGAGATAGACCTTTTTCCCTTCCAATGATTCTCCTCTAGGACATAGCAGATGTCGAATGGGGCGTCTTTTATTTTTTCAAAAAAATCACTCATATAGAATCCTATTCCATCCAGGTTTCGGGAGTTTTTTTGGGATAAGTGCAGCTTCAGGTGTTCATCCTTTACGATTCTTGAGTAACCACTGTCTTTCACTCCCTTAGTTCTGAAAACCGGCCTTCTGTTACCCGGTCCGAAGGGAGCAAACCGTTGGAGGGTCTTAAGGAATTTTGGGGAGATGTCTTCAAAATCCAAATCGGCAGAGACTTGGATTTCCGGTTGGAGGTCTTCCGGCAGGATGTTTTCTTGTGCTATCTTTTCCAACCTTATTTTGAAAGTATCAAGGTTTTTCTTTTTCATGGATAATCCTGCGGCGTACTGATGTCCTCCGAAATTCGAAAATAATTCGGCACAACCTACAAGAGCTTCATGTATGTCAAAGCCAGGAATAGAACGGGCGGATCCAACTAAAATATCATTTTGCTCTACCATGATAATCGTTGGGCGATGGAATTTTTCTACTAATTTGGAGGCAGCAATACCCAATACTCCCTTGTGCCAATTCGGAGAGTATAAGACAATTGTTCTTCTATCATCCTTGTCCTCTTCCTGCTCCCAAAGTTTTATGGCTTCTTTTGTAATATTTCTTTCGAATTCCTTTCTTTCATTGTTTTTCAGGTAAAGGCTCTCTGCAATTTGAGCGGCTTCACTCGGATCCTTACTAAGGAATAAGCGGACGGCCTCCTTGGCATCGGCTAATCTTCCTGCTGCATTGATCATCGGTCCGCTGCCGAAGATCAAATCACTAATGGAAACGGGATAATTCCGGTTGCTTTTTTCAATCAAGGTTTTCAAACCCAATGAAGCTTGCTGTTTGTTGATTTGTTGTAAACCGAAGTGGGCGAGGATGCGGTTTTCTCCGGTCATTTTTACAATATCACATCCAATACTCATGACAAGTAAATCCAATAAATCGTGCCAGATGTCTTCCGGTAAGTCAAGGCGTTTGGATAATGCTTGCACCAATTTGAAAACCACACCGCATCCACTCAGTTCCTTATAGGGATAACCACAATCTTTTCTTTTCGGATCCAAAATTGCAACTGCACGGGGCAATTGTTCTGAAGGAAGGTGGTGGTCACAAATAATCACATCCATCTCCATCTGGTTGGCCAATTCGATTTCTTCAATGGCTTGGATACCACAATCCATTGAAATGATGAGATTCGTTTTTTCTTTATGGGCGGCTTCAATGCCTTTGCGGGAAATTCCGTATCCTTCCCTATACCTATCAGGAATATAGTAGGATAATAAATTCTTATATCCGATTTTTTCTAGAAATCGATGAAGGAGGGCAACACAGGTCGTTCCGTCCACATCATAATCTCCATAAAGGAGTATTTTTTCCTTTTTTTCCAAAGCAGTGATAATTCTATCTGTAGCTTTATCCATATCCTCCATCAAAAAGGGATCGTGAAGTCTATCTAGGGAAGGCAGGAAAAATTCTTTGGCCTGTTCATAATTTGTAATCCCTCGTTGTACGAGCAATCGGGCGATAACAGGCTTGACATCTAATTCACGGGCTAAGTGCCGGATTTTTTCTTCATCTGTTTGAAGCAATGTCCATGTTTTATTCATTTTTACGGGGTTGTGTTGTAGGAGTAGAATTGGGCTGTGTTTCTATCTGATGGGGTTGTGTTGTTGGAGAGGATTCTATGATGCTTTTTTCATCCTTGATAAGGGGTTCCAAAGGTGTATCATCATTGGGTTGGATAAGCTCAGGGATTTGGGGTTTGGTTGGTTTGGGTTTGATAATGGTTGTATCGTCTCCAAAGAGAAGTTTTTGGGCATCGAAATCAAACATCAGAATAGAATCGACTTTATCATCTACCTTTTCCATGAGTTCTTCTCTGCATTCCTTTTTTTCTTTTCGGACGAATGTTGCGATTCTCAAATTGATTTCTTCTTCAATGGCAATCTTTTCCTCTTTTGAAAAACCTGGTTTATCTTCTAACTGGAATCCCATCAAAAAGCATGAAAATAGAAGGATGGGCAATAGTATGTAAGGGATGGAGCGTGGAATTTTTTTCATTGGCCATTCATTTTTCTTCTGATATCGACTAGTCGGATATCTATAATCGAATCTACCAATTCATCGAAATGAATCAAATGATATTCATTACAAAGGGAGTCCAATTCCATTTTCAATGAATCAGTATGGTGATCCACCTGTTTCTCAATAAATTTCCGGCGTTCCTTCTTTTTTCTGTTGGGGTCGATTTCACAGGAAAGAAGAAATGTCGTTATCAGTATCAATATGAATATCCTTACAAGAGCCATGTTAATGATAATATGGTATAAAGATAATCCCTTAATTTTATACCCTAGTTCATATCTTATCCAAATGTAAATAGGATTTAACGAGCTATTAACGGATTTTGATACCTTTTTTGGTATAAATTGCGTTACATAAACAAATACGATTAACAAGATGAATGTGTTCAATAGATATATTATTTTCTGGCCGCTTTTATTTATGGCGGTTTCTCTTTGGGGGCAGGATGATAATGAGGACTTGGAAAGGGTGCAGATTAACGGTGAGTGGATGTATGCAATCGTAACGGAAGATGATACCTTATACATTGCAGATCTTGAGGGGACATCTGTTACCATGCCGCGTGAATTCAAGAACTTGGATGAAAAGAGATATTACTATAAATTGAAACGGAGTGCCCACAAAGTTTATCCTTATGCAGTAAAGGCCATTACCTTGTTTAGAGAGATGGAAGCGGAGACTGAGGGCATGAAGAAAAGGAAAAAGAAAAAACTGACGAAACAAAAGCAAAAGGAATTGAAAAACGAATTCGAAGCTCCTTTGAAAAAGCTGACTAAAACGCAGGGTAAGGTTTTGATTGCGATGATAGAACGGGAACTTGATACTTCCTTTTATACTGTTTTGAAAGGTTTGCGTGGAGGGATGACAGCAAGTTATTGGAATGTAATGGGGAAGATGTTCGGTTACAAACTCAAAAAGAAATACGATCCTGAGGAAGATCCTATAATGGAAGCAGTATTGTCTGACTTCGACATAGATTTGGAAGGTTAATCTAATCAAAAAGCCCTTCGGAAAATTCCGAAGGGCTTTTTGATGGTATGTGGAGAATTATTCTATGATTTCAAAGTGATCACGATCCTTTAAGAATTGGAGGTTCTTACGAATGTTTTCAATAGTGTCATATTTCAATTCGGTTTGGATAATATCAGCCTTGTCTGTGATTTCCTTTTGCAACTTTCCCCAAGGATCGATAACACAGGAATCTCCTGAATACTCCAAATCATTTCCATCTTTTCCAACGATATTTACACCCAGTACATAACATTGGTTTTCAATAGCCCTTGCTCTAAGTAAATGCCTCCAGGCATACCTTCGCTTTGCCGGAAAATTGGCGATATATAAAAGGATATCATAGTCCTCAATATTTCTTGACCAAACGGGAAATCTTAGATCATAACAAATCAAGGGGCAGATTTTCCATCCTTTTAAATCGACAATTAATTTTTGTTCCCCCCTCTTGAAGACAAGATCCTCCTTGGCTAATGAAAAAAGGTGTCGTTTATCATATTGTTCATATGTGCCATCTGGTCGCATCCAAATCAGCCGATTGAAATATTTTCCTTCTTCTTCTATGATCAGACTACCCGTAATTACAGTATTGAGTTGAGCTGCTTTTTTCCTCATCCATTCCATACTGTCTCCATTCATTTTTTCAAATAACCTTTCGGGTTGCATGGAAAATCCGGTAGTGAACATTTCAGGTAGAACAACCAAATCCGTAGCTTCGATGCCTTCAAGCATAGCATCTAACATCTCTCTGTTGGCCGTTGGGTCTTCCCAATTCAATTCGGTTTGGACAAGTGAGATTTTCAATGGATTCATATCATGAAGGGTTTTATTGGAAAATCAATTCATAATTAATGATGTCAAAGGTATTGGTAAAATCGGTTTACTGTTTACACTACTTCCAAAAAAACGTACATTTGCATTAAACATTAGATGTTATCCCAAAATGTTTTTTATGAGAACTGGAATTATGGATTCTGATCTCAATTGATAATATCAAAAAATCTAAACGACAGATATAGATGAGCATAGTAGAAATGAGGGTTCCCACAATTGGCGAATCCATATCCGAAGTAACATTGTCCCAATGGTTGAAAGAGGATGGAGCCTATGTAGAAATGGATGAGTCGATTTGTGAATTCGAATCGGATAAGGCAACACTTGAATTTCCCGCCGAAGCTGCCGGAAAATTGATTTGGGTCGCTGCTGAAGAAGATGATTTGGAAATAGGAGCCTTGGTTGCTAAAATAGATACATCTGTTACCGCTGGTAATGGAACGGCACCCCAAAAAGAAAAGAAAGAAGAAAAAGTGGTTGAAGCCGTAGCAGTGGCACCAACCCCATCAAAAGAAAATTACGCAACAGGCCATCCTTCTCCGGCTGCTGCCAAACTTATGGCCGAAAACGGACTTTCCGCTACAGATATTACAGGGACGGGAAAAGATGGTCGAATCACTAAAGAAGATGTGTTGAAAGCAGTGGCATCGAAAACTGCTTCATCCCAAAATAAATCCGCACCGGCCAAAGCCAAAGAAAACGGAACATCTGCACCTGTTGCCAGTCCGACTTCTTTCAGTAGGAATGTAAGTCGGAAAAAAATGAGCCGCATGCGTAGAACCATTGCCAAACGTTTGGTGTCTGCGAAAAACGGAACAGCCATGTTGACCACCTTTAATGAAGTGGATTTGACGAATGTAATGGCTTTGCGTAAAAAATATCAGGAGCAGTTTGTAGAAAAATATGGGATTAAACTAGGTTTTATGTCCCTGTTCACAAAGGCATGTGCCAAGGTGTTGATGGAAATGCCGGATGTCAATGCACAAATCGATTCTGAAACGAATGAAATCATCTATCATGATTTTGCCGATATTTCGATAGCTATTTCCACACCTAACGGATTGGTCGTTCCTCCGGTTCATAATGCGGAATCGTTGCAGTTCCACGAAATTGAATTGAAGATTAAGGAATTGGCCGGTAAGGCAAGGAATGGAACGCTTACCTTGGATGAGATGAAAGGAGGAACATTCACCATAACCAACGGTGGAGTTTTCGGTTCCATGATGAGTACGCCGATTATCAACGAGCCGCAATCCGCCATATTGGGGATGCATACTATCCAGCAAAGGCCCATGGCCGTTGATGGAGAAGTGAAAATCCGCCCGATGATGTATTTGGCATTGTCTTACGATCATCGAATAATAGACGGGAGTACTTCGGTAACCTTCTTGGTTAAAGTGAAAAAATTATTGGAAGATCCGGTTACACTTCTTTTGGGAATCTGATGATTTCTGAAAGGAAAAACAAAGGGGCCGGAAGTAATAAATACTTCCGGCCCCTTTGTTTTTCCTTATGGTTATGTTTCTATCTCACCACGATTTTATCCTGAATGGAAATATTACCTTTCTCGTCAAATAATCGGATAATATAGATGCCTTCCGGCCAATCGGATATTCCAAACTCGAAAAGATTGGTTCCTTGATCCGAACTATAATTTAACCGTTGGATGGAACGACCATTCATGTCAAGGATTTCCCCTTGTAATTCAAAAACAGATTCGCTTTCAAATTCCAGTGTCATGGTACGATTACTAGAAATGGGATTGGGATATAGTTTATGATTGGATATGGATTCGTTATCGAATGCTCCTCTGGCCAATGGTGTAGTGAAGTAATGTAAATCAGTAAACGGCCCATAGGAAACTTCACACCACGAACGCACTTTGTATTCATATTGGATTCCTGGGGTTAATCCGTTCAATACCCTGTAGTTCATCCCTAGGAAATAAGTAACCATAGAACTCCAGGAATTATTACTTCCTGCTTCTCTATAGAAAATCTGGTATTTGTCAGCATATTGATATTGATCCCATTCCACCCTTACTTTGGTGTCATCCAAAATAATAGAAGTGAGATTCAAAGGAGCCTTACAAACTACATTCCTGAATTTATCTATCGGACTCATTTCAGACCAAGTACCATCGGCACACATGGTTCTTACACGATAATCATGAACTTTGTTTTGGGTTAAGCCGGTAATGACCCTTGAAGTACCTGTCGTAATTAAATTAGTCCAAGTTGTTGTTCCGGCTCTTCTATATCTCAATTGATATTTAATAGCACCGGGAACAGGATCCCAGGAAACGGTTACCTTGTTCGGGTCATTACCCAAATCCACCATGATGTTGGATGGATAAGTACAAGGCTCAGGGAAAATAAAGCGACTCCATATCGGCTGATGATCCGACAAGTCGAAAATCCTCCACATATCTATATGGTTGGAACGCATCATGAGAGCATTGTGCGTATTGGATGTTGCCTGACGATAATCGACATTATTGAGAACATAATCCAAATATTCAGGGTCATAAGGTTCTCCTAGATTGTACAAGTTGAACTCGGGATCCCAAGTACTGTAATTACCAACATAGATAGGTAACTGTGCACCGAAATCACCCCAAAGACTGTCATATTCACCTTGTTTATTGGCGAATTTGTCAATATTGTAATCACCTCCCATGATGACGGCTTCATCTGCAGGAATGGATTTTGAGTCTATATAGGTTCTCCAATCGACCAATTGTTGTTTTCTGGTGTCGATATCTTCCTGTTCATTGAAGGCATCCATATGCGTACCGAATAAGTGGTATTTTTTGCCCAATTTATCTATTCGGACATATTTTACCCCTTTGTTGGAGAGACAATCATCTTCATGGCAGGTATCACCCCAAAGGTATTGATCCTCTACTTCAATGGGCCATTTGCTCACGATGACGACACCTCCGTCTTCCAAAGCATTGGAAGGTTCATCCACTACGGAAGATTGGTAGGGATATTCCGCAGCAAGATTGGCCAATAATGTTGCACGTGTTCCGTTGTCGAATACTTCCTGAAGTATAATCGCATCCATGTCGTGTACATAATCGGCAATATGATCTGCACGGGTATCTTGATCGTCGTTTGGAAACAATTCCATGGGACGCATGAAAACATTATAAGACATTACATTTAGGATGTTCGGGTTGGCGGCATCTGCGGAATCTACAGTATAAGGTATATCTCCTTCCTTATAAATGGAGTATAGCACATCGTCATAAGTGCCAGCGGGTACAGTAGAATATGACTGGTATCTTAAAAAATAATTTACTCCATTTATCGTGAAGGGAGCATCATAAACAGTCCGATCATCCCTCCAGGGGTGTGAAAAGCCCGGTCCATCCGCACTATGTCTGAAATTGATCCTCGGTACGGGATTTGAAAAAAAATCATACTCCTCTACGTCATACTCTATTTTAATGTCAACGGTTTCACCGGTAGGGAATGTAAGGGTCGTTGTCAGATAATAAATTCCGACAGGAGAATCCGATGTACCCCAGTCTCTATATAGTCTCATCATCTGAAGATGAGGTTGCAAGGAGACGATGTTCCCATTGTAACCATCCCAATCGGCCGGTTCGGGAGGGGGATTTCCCGTTGTGGAAACACTGAAATCCAAATCGGTGTTGTTATGGAAATAAACAAACGTGTTTTGAGCTGAAATTTGTCCCAACCCAAAAAATAGTAATGTGATGAAAGTAGTTAGTAAACGCATTGTGTTTAAATTAATTTTATATAAAACTAATATTCGCCATCGTTGAAAAAAAATGAAAAGCATTTTTTAATGCTTCAATAACGGATTCCTTACATTCCGGAGAGAATTTTTGATTGATTTTGAAAAAAAATCCAACGGAGGGAACTATTTGGGTAGTGGCTCGGTTTGGGCATTAACGAGGTTATTCCTTATTCAACAACATACCTTTAATCCAATTGAAAAATGGCTATCTTTATGGTAACTATGGAAAAAAATATAAAGGACAAGATTTTTGAGGAAGAATTGATGCCTCAAATCGATGCGTTGTACAACTTTGCGTACCATCTTACCTATAATGAAGATGATGCCAACGATCTTGTACAGGACACTTATTTGAAAGCCTACCGGTTCATTGCCAGCTATGAAGTGGGTACGAATGCAAAGGCTTGGTTGTTCAAAATATTGAAAAACGGTTTTATTAATAATTACCGTAAGAAGACCAAGCGGCCGACGAAAGTGGACTATGAGGAGGTGGTGAATTATCATGCCGAAGAGGATGATACCCAATACAGTAGCTATATGGACCTGCGGGAAGAAATTTTCCAAGGTATGATGGGTGATGAAATCACTACGGCCATTAACTCATTGGAAATCCCCTTCAGGACGGTTATTCTGCTTTGTGATGTTGAGGGGTTCAAGTATGATGAAATTTCCAAAATTCTGGATGTGCCGATTGGTACGGTCAGATCCAGATTGCACCGTGCAAGGAATATGTTGAAAGAGAAGTTGAAGGAATATGCGGAATCCTTGGGATACACGGACAAAAGGAATTGATTAGGACTGGGGCAGTGCGGCTTTGGAGCCGTACTGCCCTGTTTTATTGAATAGATTATTTTTTAACTTTTCGTCTTCGGGACACATAATGCCGTAATAATAGCGGCCTTAGGAAAATACTGAATAGTATAATGTTGAATTATCAGACATCCATCATTACAGTCATGACCTCACCCACCTTTGTGGGAGGCACACTGCCTATGGTGAATGATTTTGGGGCCAATCGCCCGGGTGATAATTCGGTATTTTCCCCATGGAGGCCCGGGCGTACAGAAACTTGAGGACGAAGCAAAACAGGGATTCATGGGGAATACAATTAAATTCAAGGATTTAAGTAGAAGAGTCACCTTATATTTGGATGGCGAATTGTCGAAAGAGGAAGAAAGAGAACTGCTTCTCGAAATACAGCAAAACCCACAATACGTACAACTTTTAGGAAAAGAACAGAACTTCAGGGAATTCATTAAGACCCGCCTTCAGAGAAAGAGAGTTTCACCTACTCTTATTCAGTCCATCAAGGACAAAATCCGCACAACAGGATAATTTTTTCGATTACATTCATGAATAGGCATTCCTTTTCCTTAGGAAGAGTGATGTGATTTTGACAATGCTCTTAATCGGATTATCGGAGATATTACAATGTCTCCGATAATCCCTCTATTCCGTAAGGCATGATTATATTTGCAGCGTAGGAGATTTTCCTTCTACACAAAATGCAAATATGGTATGAAGCCGTTCCTAACAGCCGAATGGAGAAATCTGATACTGCTTACCTATGCCGTCGAACCGGAGATACTGGAATCATATCTTCCTAAAGGATTGGAGTTGGATATGTATAAGGGGAATGCTTTTGTAAGTTTTGTTGCTTTTGATTTTATAAGGACAAGGGTGAAAGGCATACCCTTTCCTTTCCATATTAATTTTCCGGAAGTCAATCTACGGTTCTATGTAAAACATACCGATAAGGAGGGGCTTATTCGTAGGGGGGTTGTTTTTATCAGGGAATTTGTTCCTAAATATATGATAGCGCTTATAGCCAATACCATATATAATGAGCCTTATCTTTCTACTCCGATGAAATCCAATATTGTATTGAAGGATGGAGAAAGAATCATAAGCCATAGCTTATACTATGGAGGGCAGGAACATTCATGGCAATTCGTCTGTACAGATAGGGGGTATATGCCTGAAGAGAATTCGACGGAACATTTTTTCAAGGAACACGAATGGGGCTTTGGAGTGAATCATAAAGGGCAGTTGATGGAATACCGGGTAGAACACCCGTTTTGGAATGTATATCCATTGGCTAAACGATTCGAACTGAAGGTTGATTTCGGTATATTGTATGGAGAACAGTGGTCATTCTTAAACCAGCAGATACCTTATAACATAACGGTAGCCGAAGGCTCGGCGATAAAAGTCTTTCCCGGAACGGTTTTGGAAACAAATGGCGTATGAAAATAATGTCCATCATCATGTTATCCCTTATCGTGATCTCGACAACAGTGGCGGCTGTTCGAAATTACAAGGTCAATAAGTTTAGGAGGAAACAATTGAAAAAGAAAAAAGAAAAAGCCCCCATTCCTTGAATTAGGAATGAGGGCAATTCTGGTTTTGGAATATAATATATTGTTATTGCTTAACCACCTTATGGGTATAAACTTCTCCTTTGGCCCTTAGGCTCACCATGTACAACCCTTCCGGTAAACCTTCCAGATTAATATTGATGTTTTGTTGACCATTGTTGTAGTTGTCGTTGTTTTCATAGACAACTTTCCCTAGTAAATCTGTTACCGAAATGTGTACGTCGGTATTTTCAGTCAATAGCATGGAAATGTTGAGATTCCCTTTGGTAGGATTTGGAGAAACATCTATTCCTGTTGCGAATGAAATGCCTTCCACACCCAATACGATTTGATTGCCATATACTTCGAAGATTATTTCTTCTTCCTTCTGTAGGGTAGGATTCAATGATATCAAATATGGCGTATGTGTCAGATCCGGAATCTTGACATGTACAAAATAATCTCCGAATTGAAGACCGTTGAAGGAATAACGGCCATCAGGGTCGGTCAATGTTGTTCTGATTACATTTCCTGCCGCATCGAGTAATTCCACAGTAACATCCTGAAGTGGATCTCCTGTTGAATTCATTACCCGTTCCACATCACCACCACCCCAAAGGCCGTTTCCATTGGCGACTTCACCGCCGATGTATCCGTTAGGTGTCTCGTCCAGGATAATGGTTTCACAGATGGTTGCAGTACAGGAATCCTGCCAAGAAATGGTAGTCAGACAAACCGTATAAGCCTGTAGGCTGTCATCTGCGGTGTACGTATGTTCTACAAAATCTCCTGTGTATGAAGAACCGTCGCCCATTGTCCATACATATTCTTGTGTATTCGTTCCGAATC
>JAHDFN010000095.1 GCA_020628145.1 Saprospiraceae bacterium
AGTGTGCGAGGTGAACAAACACCACGCACGGCAACTGGTTTTGTTTTTTGTCCTATTCTTATTATTTTAATTATCTCCCCAAAAGAAATCGAAATTTAGGAATTAATTCATATTTGTCCATAAAGACTTCAAAAGAATTTGAATTGGTTTCAATTTTTCGAATTGAAAAAACCATATCGAAAGAAAAAATTAAAGAAAAAAATTTAACTTGTGGTTTCCCAATATGAGCCGAATGTCATAAGATTCGACAAACAAATCAAGCGAGAGAGATGCAACTACTACAAACCCAAAGCAATAACGGGGATTTCATTTTCCTGCTTTATTTCCTTGACAAAGAATTATTCCATCTTTACGGTGATAGTCAAAATAATTATACCGAATTAAACAATGTTGAAAACATCAGGCATGTCATCCTCGCATTCGATGATGAGCAAGAGCGGGTCATAGGCTGTGGTGCCATCAAGAAATATGATGCAGACAGCATGGAAATCAAACGCATGTTTGTCATAAAAGAAAAAAGGGGCAATGGCATTGCAACGGGAATTTTAAAGGGATTGGAAAAATGGGCAAAGGAATTAGGTTATGGAAAATGTATTCTCGAAACCGGGCCCCTTCAACCTGAAGCCATCAATATGTATCAAAAAAACGGTTATGAAAGCATACCTAATTTCGGGCCATATGTAGGAATGGATAGAAGTGTCTGTTTTTCGAAAACGCTTTAATGGAATTACCCTTATCTTGCCTCCATGAAACTCATTTTCATTTCCGATACACATGGTTGTCATAGGGAGTTGGATTTGCCTCCTTGTGATTTAATCATCCATGCCGGAGATATTTGTAATAAAGGGAATATTAAGCATGTTTCAGATTTCATATCCTGGTATGAGGAATTGGATATAGAACATAAGATTTTCATACAAGGAAACCATGACAGGGATTTTAATCAAAACAACCAATCCATCATTCCTGAAAAAATCCCGGATAATCTTGTTTACCTTCATCATTCATTGATAGAAATAAGAGATTGGAAAATTTGGGGTTCTCCATTTCAGGAAAATACTGAAATCAATACTTGGGATATGATTCCAAATGACATTGATATTGTCATCACCCATAACCCGCCTTATGGAATTCTGGATAAAGCTCCTAGTGGAAACCTGAGGGGTTGTAATAAACTCCGTTCCCGCATACACCAAATTTCTCCCCGACTGCATCTATTCGGTCATATACACCATAGTTATGGGAAGATTGAAAAAGATAAGACAACCTATATGAACGGGTCCAATTATGAAGCCGGAAAAAAGAAATTAACCCGACCTTATTTTATCTTGGATTTACCTGATGAAAAATAATCCGATTTGATTTCCCATTTTAAAATGAAAACCATGAAAAAATTCCTATTCCCTCTTATCGTTATTTTTATTTCCATCCAATCCTGTTCTGTTTCCAATGAAAAAAACAGTGCCGTCATCGAATCTGTCGATGCCGACGGAACAATGGACAATTTTGATACTGAAGCATATATTGAAGAAGAAGCCGAATACAAAAATGGAGAAAGTGCATCCAATAGCGGATTCGGCACATCTGCCAGTGCTCCTATCATGGATTCTACTTCTGTCACTTCAGGGAAGAAAAAAAATAAATCCACTTGGAAAAGATCCGAAAAATCCGAAAATACGGTTTCCCTTTTCATTGGCGACAATGATGAATTACCAATGGACGCCGGACAAATGGTTGTGACAGTTGATGGATTCAGAGCAAGAGTGTTGATGGATTGTTTTTTCTTTCATAAAGAAAGTTTCCAAGCAGAAGGAACTTTTAAAATGAAATTACCGCAGGGAGCCTCTCCTTATTATTTCGCTTTCGGCGAATCGGTTTATATCGACAAGAATAAAAAAGAAGTTCCTTTTGTCAATTATGAACAAGTGGATTTCACACCGGAAGGCATCCGGAATATGCGATCCGAAAACTGGAAAAGCCCGAAAGAAGCCGTTGTCGTTGAAAAAGAAAAAGCGGCATTCGCTTACACCCAAACGGTAAGGAGACAAATCGATCCAGCCCTGGCAGAATGGTCGGGAGCAGATATTTTTAATTGTCGTGTTTTTCCATTAATTCCGGAAAAATTACATCGGATTGTCATCGGTTATGATGTGGACTTAACCACTATCGGAAACGACAAGGAATTTATTTTGCAATTGCCCGACAGTAATGCTCCAATGGTTCTGGATTTTAATATAGCGGAGGTATCTTCTTTTCCTTTATCGATTACTCCTCAACAAAAAATGACAAGTCAAAGCGGTTATCAAAAATTCAAAATAACCAATCCGAAAGAAGAAGAAATAAAAATCAGATATCAGGGAATGCAAAATATCGCTTTGATTTCCGACAAGGAAGAAAAAGAAAAATATTTTGCTGCACAATCCACTCCCGATCTTCCGAAAAACAATACGAATAATATTTCCGACAAAGCCATCATCGCCTTGGATATTTCCTTGAGTTCACAACCCGACAAATTCAATATCTGGCTGAATCTTGCAGAAAAAATATTAAAAAACAACCAGGATGTTATTCAGGAATTCAATGTTTTGTTTTTTAATGTGGAAACTTATTCATGGAAGGAAAACATGGTAAAAAACACTACCGGAAATGTAGATGATTTTATTCGTTTTGCCCAAGGAACGGTTTTGCAAGGAGCCAGTGATTTAGGTATTGCATTAGACGAAATAAAAAAAATAAATTCCAATAAAAATATATTTCTTTTAAGTGATGGAAATATTACTTGGGGAAAATCTGAACCTTATGCATTATCCAACAGTGTCAATAAAGGCGATATGGTTTTTGCATATAACAGTGGAATGTCTGGCACAAGCATCTCCACACTCCGGCACTTGACAAGGGAAACCGGCGGTTCTGTTTTTGCCGTTACCGGAGAAGACGAATTAAATAATGCTTCCAAAGCCTTTCGAAATCAAGCGTGGAAATTGGAAAACATTTCCATTGATGGAGTAGATGATCTTCTAATTGAAGGAAGGCCTTCTTTTATTTATCCGGGACAGGAAATTACTTTGAGCGGAAGACAAACCAATACTATAGGCAATAAAATACAATTAAAAGTTTCTCAAAACGGGAATAACAAAACAATTACCATTCCCATCCGAAAAACAATTCCATCTTCGACTACGAAAAGGATATATGGAAAAATGGCAACAGACGGCCTGGAAGAATTCGGATATGATACCGAAAAATATGCCGTTTCCTATGCCCGACATTTCAAAATACCGGGCAAGACCTGTTCTTTTCTAATGTTGGAAACCCAAGAAGACTATAATCAATTCAATATAAAATCTACTGAAGACGATTTTGTAGTAAAAAACTCAACGGCCGGAGAAATCATTCGAAAGACAATCCGTGAAATCGGCTCCTTATTAGGCAATCCTAAAGCCGGATTTAAAAAATGGATGAAAAAACTAACCGGACTGCAAGGATTCGAATTCGAAATCCCTACTTCATTGGAAATGTTGGTAGAAAAAATTCCGGAAAATAAATTCGCCATAAATTCTAAAGGATTGTCTTGTAAAAAGAGAAAAAAATCGGAAATAGAATCCGAAGTCATGAAGGAATTGAAAAAAAGGAAACCAGATTATGATTTGATTTCGAATTCAGCAGAAAAACTGAAAACAGATAAATTAAATCATGACGCACTTCGACTCTTGAGTTCTCTGGTTGAAAAAAACCCGGGCGATGCGGTCATGACAAGGGATGTCGCATTTTCTGCGATGGAAATGGGCATGGAGGAACAGGCGTATTTCTTATTTAAAAGAGTTTTGGAAAAGAGACCTTACGAACCACAAACCTATCACGCCATAGCAAGGAATTTGGACAAGATGGGACATTCGGAACTGGCCGTTTTATATTATGAAATCGCCCTTTCGGCCAAATGGGACAATCGCTTCGGAGATTTTAACGAAATTGCAAAACTGGATTATCTGAACATGTTGAAAAAATTAAAATCAACTCCTTCATTTTCATTAAAGGAATATACCGACAACCGTTTGGAAAAACTCCAATCCGAATTTAAAGAATCGGAAAAGGATTTATTGATTACCATTTCTTGGAACACGGATAATACAGATATTGATTTACACGTTATCGAACCAAGCGGCGAAGAATGTTATTACAGCCATCCCAAAACAAAATCCGGCGGACAATTAACCAAGGATGTTACTACGGGTTACGGGCCTGAAATGTACACCTTGACTGAGGCGAAGAAAGGAAAATACACCGTAAAAGTCAAGTATTATTCCAGCAACCGGAATCGCTCAAGCACTCGAACCAAAGTCTATGCGAATATTTATAAAAATTGGGGAACACCTCAAGAAGAAGTTATCCGGAAAGTCATTTCATTGGCAGATAAAAAAGAAATGCACGATGTAGCGGTGATTAAAATATGAGACAAACCATATTCATATTATTTATGATTTTTTCATTTATTCATTCTTCGGCACAAAACCTGATGGATGAAGAATGGTATTTGTTTTCTGCACAAAAAACATTCCCCAAAGATTCTTCTTATGTGAATGATTCCATTCTTATCATTGTACAAACCGAGGAAATCGACACATCCGAATATGGCGATCATGGATTTATCGAATTAAAGGGAACATTCATAAACCATACGGATTCTATTTTTCCAATAATTAATCAGGATGGAGAATTGATTTTCGTACAGGAGTATTTAGATTCAAAAGGGAATTGGATCGTTATCGAAAATTGGATTTGGAGTGATTGCGGTAATAGTTTTTTCTTCCCTTATCATTTAAAGGAAAAGCCTAAGTACAGGACAAAACTTATTCAACCGCCTTGTCAGGTGTTAGTTCACCTGACAAATGCTAGTGAAATGGAGTGTGCGAGGTGAACAAACACCACGCACGGCAACTGGTTTTGTTTTTTGTCCTGTACTTAGAGGAAAAGCATTTCATCACTTTTAGCCTACCTATTATGATGGGAAGAGAAAAAGTTACCATGAGATTGAAAATATGTAACGGCAACCGTATTTTCTATTCCAATGAATTTGAAACGAACATTCATTCCTCTTTGAAAAATATTGAACGTTCCATAGAAACAGATGAAATCCCCCAAATGTTATTCGAGGAAGAATGTTACAAAATCAAAAGTTGATCGTTTACTATAAAATCTACCAAAAATAAAAAAATCCAAATCACTAAGGAACCGAAAAATTCCCCATCTAATTTCATTACCTTTGTCCTCTGACAGGAAAAGCAGATTATGAAATTCAACGGTTATCATTTGGAAGCAGAAGTCCTCAAGGGCTTGGATAAAATAGGATTTAAACGGCCTACCGATATCCAATACAAAACGATTCCCAATATCATGAAGGGAGAGGATGTACTCGCCATCGCCCAAACCGGAACCGGAAAAACCGCTGCTTTCGCCATTCCCATTATCAATAAAATACAAATCCAAAGAAAAAACGAACGAAGGAGGGATGGTATCCGCTGTATCGTTTTGGTTCCGACCCATGAACTGGCCCTTCAACTGACCGAAGTTTTCAAGCAGATCGCCAACTATACCCGAGTTAAAATTCTGGGATTAATCGGGGGGGTGGATCAGCAACCCCAAATTGACACGCTTGAAAAAAGAGTGGACATCCTCATCGCCACACCGGGACGGATGTTCGATTTAATCAGTCAGGGATATTTAAAAGTCCATCGGGTCAACACACTGGTTTTGGATGAAGCGGATCATATGTTGGATTTGGGTTTCATCAAGGATATTTTTGACTTATCAAAAAAAATACCCAAGAAAAGACAAACCCTTTTTTTCTCGGCAACCATTAATGAGAAAATAAAAAAAATGGCTTATTCCGTTATACGGCAAAATGCAATTAGAATTCAGTTTTCCCCAAAAGATCCTGTCAATAAGAATATCGAGCATACGGTTGGTTTCATTGAAATGGATGACAAGCGTTTTTTTCTGGAACGTATCATCAAGGAAAACCCGGAAGATAAAATACTCGTTTTTGTTAGAACAAAAGTCAGGGCGGAAAGAGTGAACAAAGCCATGAACCGGGTAAATATTCCTACCGCCACTCTCCATAGTGATAAATCACAAGATGAAAGGAATAAGACTCTTTCCCTTTTCAGAAGCGGAAAAGAAAAAATATTAATCGCCACCGATGTTACCGCAAGGGGCATCGATATTCCCGATGTGGAATTGGTAATTAATTATGACTTACCTGAAAAGCCCGAAAATTATGTCCACCGGGTCGGTAGGACCGGTCGGGGAAAAAGAAAAGGGCAGGCTGTTGCATTTTGCAGTGAAGGTGAAAAGGAATTATTGGACAAAATCCAAAAATTCATCCATCAGGATATCCGGGTTTGGAATATTTCAAAATCGGATTACAAGGACACACTTTTATTTACTTTGGATCAAAGAGATCGAATGGGGAGTATGCTCAAGGAAATAGAAGAACTCGAAAACAAGAGTCGTAAATCGAAGAAAAAGAAAAAATAATTCCATATGGATAAGAGAAATCACACGAACTATATCAAGGCCGTCGAAGAATTCCATCGTACATTCAATGCTCCTGTATTGGAAACTCCTACCATTCCGGATTCCAAACGTTGCGAACTCAGGGTCAATCTCATCCAAGAGGAATTGAATGAACTCAAGGAGGCCATTGATGACAATGACATTGTAGAAGTCGCCGATGCCCTTTGCGACATCATGTATGTTTTATCCGGAGCCGTTCTAGAGTTTGGACTCAAGGATCAATTCGATACCTTGTTCAATGAAGTACAACGCTCCAATATGAGTAAGGCATGCTCCACAATGGAACAGGCAACAGCCACCGTCAGGCACTATAAGGACAAAGGAACCGATTGCCGGGTAGAAAAACTCAATGGCAAATACATCGTTTACCGCCAATCGGATGACAAGGTCATGAAGAATGTCGAATACAGCCCGGCAGATTTGGCTTCCATTCTGAATACCACTGCTTCTTAAAAAGGCGTTTTTCCTTTGTATCGTCTAATATGAGAAACTAGAAAAATTCGGGATAAGGAATTATTATTCAAAGTAGGTACACATTTTGTATATCGATTATATAGCCTATCTTTGTGGGCTTTCAAAATTAGGATAATAAACATTATTACGGGTTAAATCACATAGATGGAATTTGTAATAAAGTCTAATCGGCAAAAAAATATATAATGAGTGAAGAAAAGAAAGTGAAGACTACGTGGACACCTCGAAAGTGGTCCGCCCTCAAAGGAGAGAATTCATGGACGATGTTCAAAGTGATTTCCGAATTTGTAGATGGCTTCGAGAGGTTGAACCGTATAGGCCCCTGTGTTTCCATTTTCGGATCGGCAAGAACCAAAGCTGACCACAAATATTACCAATTGGCTGTTGATGTAGCCAAACGGCTGACAGATGAAGGGTATGGAATCATAACAGGTGGCGGCCCCGGAATCATGGAAGCAGGTAACAAAGGGGCATTTTTGAATGACGCCACTTCGGTAGGTTTGAATATCGATCTTCCCTTCGAACAGTTCAATAACCAATATATCGATGGTGACAAGGTATTGAATTACAATTATTTTTTCATCCGTAAGGTGATGTTTGTTAAGTATGCACAGGCATTCGTAGTGATGCCCGGCGGTTTCGGTACGCTGGATGAGCTTTTTGAGGTACTGACCCTTATCCAAACGAATAAGGTTTCCAAGGTTCCTGTTATCCTAATGGGAACGGAATTCTGGGCCGGACTCAAGGATTGGATCGTAAAGGTGATGTTGGAGAAGGAAAACAATATCAGTGCCGACGATTTAAATCTGATGCCCGTTACGGATGACATTGAGGAAGTCGTTAAGTATATCAATGATTATTACGAAAATTCGGAACGATTGAAACCGAATTATGAAATGTAAAATTAAACGAGCCAAGTTTAATATATGGAGAGGCTGTCTTAAAAGGCAGCCTCTTTTTTTATGAATAATAATATCAGAATCTATGTCCAACAGTACAAAAAATAAGTCGGTCGGTTGCCGTGCATGTGGTGTTTGACCTCTTATAAACATGGTGCATTTCCCATGCATTTTTTGCATTTGGTTTCTCCTATTTTACAAAAATCTTTTAAAAACAAAGCCTCTTAGGAAAACCCTAAGAAGCTTTATTTTTTCATAGTCATCTTAAAAGACTCATGTTTTGATTTCCAATGTGAATTGAAATTTATTCGACTACTATCTGATATGTAGCTTTGGAATCACCGGATTGCATATGAACGAAATAGAGACCTTGAGGTAATTGACTCACATCAATCCTTGTGTTTCCATCTATATTCATTTCCCGGTAAACGGTTTGTCCGAGAATATTAATCATCCTGACATCATCCAATAGGATTTTTGAATCAATGACCAATACCTCAGATACCGGATTAGGCATCAATGATACATTATCTAGGAATAATTCATCTACCGAAATAACATCATTATCATTAATGACAATCGTATGGGTGGAATTTGCACCAGTCATGGCTCCATTATTACCGGAAATAGCCAAGACTATATCCTCATCACTTTCCACCGCTGTATCGTCAATTATCGTAATCGTTACGGTTTCCGTAGCGTTGGCAGTTCCTCCGGGGAAAGTAATCGTTGTAGGCGAAACAGTGAAGTCATCACCATCCGTTGCGGTAGATGCTGCTGTTACGGTTACAGTTACATCGGTATCCGTATCATTTCCATTAGTCAGAGTAACATCAACGGTTACAGAACCATCAGCCTCATTAACAGCACCTCCTGCAGAACTAAAGGAAATTATCGGGTCATTTAGAACTGTTCCACAGGCAGTGGTATTTGGAGTTCCCGGCGTCGCTAGGATTTCTGTACCATCGACAACAACGCCTGTTGGCGTTGTTGATGCATACCAATTTGCAGGATTATTATTATCGGATTGTCCTGTCGTACACAATTCCAAAGAAGGGCCGAAACCATCCGCAACTGAAGGGAAAGGATCATTATCATTATACGCCACCGAATCAATAATATTTCCACTGGCATCGTTCATGATGATCAATTCGCCACTATTGTTCAATCCTTCATTGGAAGTCCATTGTTCAGCATTAATTCCGAAAGCGTTTTGGAATGCGGATGAATTATTGCAAACCACATAAAAATCTCCAGGATCGAGTATTTGGGAATTCTGGATGGTATAAGCAATACCGGATGTAAAACTAACTCCTTGGACATCCACAGAAGTTGCTCCTATATTTTGGATTTCAATAAATTCCAATGAATCGATACCTACTACATTATACATGAATTCAGTAATCGCCAATTCGGCAGGAGGTGTATCATTATCCGTAATCGTAATAACATAGGTATCTGTCAATAAGATGGCATCATTGGTATTACCTGTCAAAGTCAAAACGATGGTTTCGGATGATTCCTGTTCCACATCATCTATGAGTACCAAGGTAACGGTTTGCGTATCTGTAGTAACACCGGCGGGGAAAGTCAATGTAACAGGAGTATAAGTATAATCCATCCCATCAGCAGTAGAAGCACCATCTACAGAAACCGTAACTTCGGTTGCGTTGGCATTACCACTTAAAATAGCCACATCTATACTTGCAGTACCAGTACTTTCATTATAGGTAGCCGAGTTTCCTATGAATGTAATCGCCGGATTTATAACAGCCGGACACATGACTCCATTGGCCATTCCCGGGGAAGCCATCACTTCTACCGTATCGATCATGAAGCCCGTTGCAGTAACCGATGCCAACCAATTGAAGCCATTATCATTATCTTCATTCACATCACATAATTCCAAAGAGGGGCCGAAACCGTCCGGTTCCATGGGGAAAGGAAAAGAATCATCATAGGTTACCTGATCAACAACATTACCGCTTGCATCGACCAGTGTGATGGTTTCTCCATTATTATTCAATCCTTCTCCGGAAGGCCATTGATCTGCATTAACACCGAATGCCGCTTGCATCCCGGCAGAATTATCCGTAATGACTAAATAGTCTCCGGGGTTCATAATAGTAGAAACCGCAAAATCGTAATTGACCCCTGATGTAAAGGAAAAACCGGCCAAATCCACTGCCATTACATCATTATTATAGATTTCGATATATTCCAATGAATCCACATTAAAAACATTATACATGATCTCAGTAATGACGATATCCGGAATAGGTGTGTCATTATCATTGATTGTCAAAGTAAATGTAGCATTTCCTCCTAGAGTAGCCATATTAGATGGAGAATCCAAATTAAGGACAAGCGTTTCACTCATTTCCTGTATAGCATCATCATTCACGGTTACTGTAACGGTTTGGCTCATCATCGAGCCTCCGGGAAAAGTCACAGAAGTAGTAGATAAGGAATAATCCGATGCATCGGCCGTCGAAGAAGGATCAACCATGATATTCACAGTTGTGGGATTAGCATTCGGGGCAGTGATGGTAATATCAATACCTGTAGTGCCTACTGCTTCACCAACGGTTGCCATATTTCCAAGAAAAGAAACAACAGGATTGGCCGGAGTAGCATATTGATATGTACCAAAGGGGAACGGATTGGATGAAGTGGCATTGAGAGTATCTCCATCCAATTCATTTACAGTACCGAATGTCCAGTTACCTTCAACAAAAGTACCTCCGTCAGGGCCGGTAAAATCATTTCTGTATGCCCAAGTATCCATATATTCCCATGTACTTCCCGTACCATCGATATCCGGCTCTCCAAAGACATCGATTGCCGCTCCGTTTTCATAGAGGATCAGAGCATCATCTCCGTTGAAGTTTATTGTTCCTCCCGATTCTCCATCCGGATAAAAACCCAGGTAATTGAAACAATTCATACTGTCATTGGAGAAATAGACGAATTCGCCTGCATTAACTGAAACAGCAGGGAATTGGTACTCCACATTACCGGAAGAACCTCCACCGTTACTAACTAATTCGACACCATATATACTGATATCGGGAATAGCATTGATGGCATATACTTCCATCACTTTAGTACCGCCGGTCAAAGGGCCGTCCAGTACACCGGTAATTATCATTTGAGCTTGGGAAAAGTAGCAAATGCTACATAAACAAAGAAGGGTAAAAAATTTCTTCATGATGTGAATTTTATTTATAGTTCAAGTGGGCATAAAAATAATCAATCTTTTTCCCATTATGAGAATTCATCATATTATTTAACTGTAAAGTAATGTCGGTTACAATTTGTGAGAAAACAAAAAATGCGTAAGGACAAATATCCTTACGCATTGAATAATGAATTCCTTTTAGGAAAGGAATTTCTTATTTTTTGACGAATTTCTTCACAGACACATTTTCTCCATCTGTCATTTTGAAGATATAGTAACCTCCATCCAAGCCAGACAAATCGATACGGGCAGTATTCGCACCTTCTGCAAAATCAGAAGAAGAAGCAAATACTTCTCTTCCTAGGATATCCGTTACCGTTAATGTAACATTGGAATCTTTTGGCAATGTGAAAGTTGCTGAAACATGACTTTGAGCCGGGTTAGGGAATAACCCTTGTAAAGCAAAATCGAATTGCCCCACTCTAGCTGATGCATTTGTAAAGTACTGCAAATCCGTCCATGGGCCATATGAAACTTCGCAGAAGGAACGTACCTGCCATTCGTATGTTTCGCCGGGTGTCAAATTGGAAATTACACGGGCAACCATACCGGGAAGGTAAGTCACCAAAGATCCCCAAGCATCGTTACTACCGGCCACACGATACCAAATCTGATATTTATCAGCATAAGTATAAGGAGCCCATTCTACCCTTACTTTGTTACTTGATAATTGAGTAGAGAACATTCCTGTGGGAGCATCACAGGGAACCGTTCTGAATTTATCAATCGGTGTCATTGCCGACCACATGAATCCTCCGTTTCCATCATCACATTTGGTTCGGATCCTATAATCATACACCTTATTCTGAACCAATACCTGAACTGCTCTGAACGGATTGGTTGTTGCCAAGTTGTTCCAAGTAGTTGTCAGAACCCTTCTGTAACGAACTTGATATTCGATAGCAGCAGGCTCAGGATCCCATGAGATATTCACCCTGTTAGGATCGGTACCTAGATTTACCACAACGTTGGAAGGCATGTTACAAGGACATCCTGCATTAGCCATACCCGGAGAAGCCAATACAGGGATCGTATCCTGAACAAAACCACTCATATTCTGAGAAGCCACCCAGTAGAGTTCACCGGCATTGTCTCCATTCACATCACATAACTCCAATGAAGGACCAAAACCGTCTGGTTCTGTCGGATATGGAGGATCGTCTGTATAAGTTACCAAATCAACGATATTACCACTAGCATCTACTAAGGTTATTGTCTCACCTGTATTGTTCAATCCTCCACTTGTCCAAGCTTGTGCTGTAACCCCGAATGCAGTCTGCATACCAGTAACATTGCCCGTCAAAACCAAGAATTCACCCGGATTAAGAACCGTAGGAGTAGTAAAAGTATGTGTAACACCGGAAGTGAAGGAGAATCCGTTCAAATCAACAGGAACCACATCATTGTTATATAATTCCAAGAATTCCAAGGAATCCACCGTCGGCAGGTTGTACATCAACTCTGTAATAACAATGGCAGGAACAGGCGTATCATTATCCACGATATCGATGGAATACATTCCGTTTCCTATCATCGCTCCGTTTGTAGGATTAGTCAATGTCAAAACAGCCGTTTCAGTCGGTTCGATCATCGCATCATCATTGATAGTAATTGTTACCATTTGTGGCGTACCGCTATTTGCAGGGAATGAAACCATAGTTGGAGAAATCGTTACATCCGAAGCATCCGCAGTAGAAGAAGGATCCAAAACAATGTTCACACTGGTCATATTACCATTAGGAGCAGAAATGGCTACTTCTACAGTAGTACTACCATCCCACTCGTAAACGGATGTTCCCGAACCTATGAAAGAAACCGTAGGATTGGAAGGAACACCATATACATAAGTTCCGAATGGAAAAGGATTGGCGGAAGTGGCATTGGTTGTCGCTCCATCCAATTCATTTACCGTACCGAAAGTCCAATTGGTTTCAATGAAAGCCCCATCAGGGCCGGTCATACTGTTTCTGTATGCCCAGGTATCCATATATTCCCAAGAAGTACCGGAACCATCTACATTGTCATAACCGAAATGATCGATAGGTGCTCCGTTCTCATAAAGAATAAGAGCATCGTCACCATTGAAGTTCATGGTTCCGGAAATTCCTAAAGGATAGAAACCCAAGTAATTGAAGCAATTCGTACTATCATTGGCAAAATAGATAAAATCACCTGCATTAACTGAAACAGCAGGGAATTGGTACTCCACATTACCGGAAGAACCACCACCGTTACTGACTAATTCGACACCATAAATACTGATGTCAGGAATATTATTGACAGCATAAACCTCAAGTACTTTGGTACCACCGGTTAAAGGACCGTCAAGAACACCCGTCAAAATCATCTGTGCATTGGCTGTGAAGCAGAATACAGCCATAATAGAAAGGGTAAGAAATTTTTTCATGGTATTTTTTGATTTAATTAAAAATAACCCCACAAAATTACCCATTATATCCAAATTATATATAAATCCGATGTTATTTAACGGTAAACAGAATATGTAAAAAATGTAAAATCCGGAACGGAACGACACAACTTCCACACTAAAACACTGATAACCAAAACAATATCACACAAGCAATCTTTCTATAAGGAAGGTGTTTTTTAGTAGGTTGGGATAGAATTATCAATTTCCCTAGCATAAGCCAAAATCCCACCTTTAAGATTGTATAGATTGTCGAATGGGTACAAATCCTGGAGTGTACGGATAGCATCGGCACTCCTTTTCCCACTTCTACAATGAATAATGACCTTTTTATCCCTCGGAATGGATTCCAGATGTTGGGCTATCGTTCCCAAAGGGATTAAATCGGCTTCTAAATTGGCTATGTCATATTCATAAGGTTCCCTCACATCAATCAAATGGAAATCATTCCCAAGATTCCTTAGACCCTCCAATTCCCTTACGGTGATTTCCTTGACCGGCTTTTCATCCTTGGGTTTCAAACCGCAGAATTCCTGATAATCGATGAGTTCGGTAATTTCGACATCCGTCTTATGAACCTTGAGCGTTCGTGTTGTAAATGAAGCCACATCTATGAAAAACATCCGACCGACCAAGGGTTCCCCTACTCCGGTCAATACCTTTATGACCTCTGCC
This sequence comes from Saprospiraceae bacterium, assembly GCA_020628145.1. GTDB lineage: Bacteria > Bacteroidota > Bacteroidia > Chitinophagales > Saprospiraceae > JAHDCE01. The sequence continues at coordinate 14,291 of JAHDFN010000095.1, forward strand.
GCCTGAATACTTCCAACAATACCCGGCAATACACCCAGCACACCCCCTTCCGCACAATTAGGGACTAAGCCCGGAGGCGGCGGTTCGGGGAACATATCCCGATAATTCGGCCCTCGGGTTCCATCTTCATTCGGATAATTGAAAACGGAAACCTGCCCTTCAAAACGGAAAATCGAAGCATATACATTTACTTTGCCAGCAAGGACGGAGGCATCATTGACCAAGTAACGGGTCGGGAAATTATCGGTACCATCTGCTACGACATCATAGTCTTTTATAATGTCCAAAGCATTGTCTTTTGTAAAAGCCGTTTTATGGACGGTGATCCGAATATGCGGATTCAATTTCAATAATCTTTCCTTTGCCGTTTCCGCTTTGGATTTCCCTATGTCCGAAACATTGAATAAAACCTGTCTTTGAAGATTCGAATCCTCAATATTATCGAAATCGACGATTCCGATGTGACCGACTCCTGCTGCAGCCAAATATAGTAGTAATGGACTACCCAGTCCGCCTGAACCGATCACTAGAACGGAGGCTTGTTTCAATTTCTCCTGACCGGCTACGCCGAATTCAGGGATAGCGATATGACGTGCATAGCGGGCCAGTTCGTCATTATTCAATATATTTCCCATTATGTGATAATTTTCAGTTTAAAGTTAAATAAAATCAGATTTGTACAAAATCAATTATCAGGTGTTTTCTAAGTACAGGACAAAAAACAAAACCAGTTGCCGTGCGTGGTGTTTGTTCACCTCGCACACTCCATTTCACTAGC
>JAHDFN010000096.1 GCA_020628145.1 Saprospiraceae bacterium
CCGTCTTTCTTTTATATTAGGCTTCATGGTCATTGCATGTTTCAGTTTTCCCAAGGAAAGAATCGAAATATTGCTATTGATTTATACCATGTTGGGTTTATTTTACCCGGAACGGCCTTATAAAAACAAAAAAACGATGTTTTCAGCCTTTTTGATTCTACCATTGATCATTTTGGGTTCTTCCCTGAACCTTTTCATTTCCAATAAAAGAATGAAGGGAGAAAAAGGCATGAAGGAAGTCTATATACTAAAGCGGCAGAAAAATTGGAAGAATCTCATCGATGCTTCCGATGGGGCTTTTTCCAAATGGTACACCATCGACCCGACGACCATACCGATACATTGGTACAGAGGAACTGCAAATTTCGTACTTGGCAATCAGGAAGAGGCATTACAGGATTTCCTGATTGCTGAAAAATATACGCCGTTCAATCAGCATATCCAAAATGACCTGGGTTCTTGCTATGAAATGAGGGGCGAAACAGATAAGGCTAGAACCTATTACAAGGAATCCATCCGTATCAGCCCCCTATTCGATGATCCTCGGGTCAATATCGGGATATCGTATTACAATGACGGCCAATATCAGGAAGCCCTCGATTGGATCAACGGCATCCGAAACCACGAATTGAAAATGAAATATCGAAAAATTATTAACAACAAAATCAATAAGAAAAGATGAAACAACATTTAATCTCAACACTGGTTCTATTCTTATTCTGGATGACCGGAATACAGGCACAGACCATATCGGCCTCGCCCAATACGGCATATCTTAATGATGAATATTTGGAGGTGACGATTTCAGGGGTGGATACCCAATTCGAATCCGGTACTTCTTGTGGGGATATGGACATCAACTCGATTGTATTCAGTCAGGGAACCGAAACCATTTATGTAGAAGATCTGTATGTATATGATGATGATTTATTGTATTTGGCTTTAGTTATCCCTACTAACCAACCTACAGGTAGTTATGACATTGACATCTTTGAAAACGGCCCTGAAGGCTGTGCTGTCTCTTGCCCGGATTGTTTTCAAGTACTCCCCCCTCCCCAGGGCATTTTCGGGGTTTACCAAAGCTGGGCCTTTCAAGGGGATGAAATAAAGGTAACCGTCACAGGTCAAAATACCTATTGGAGCCAGGCGACACCTTGTGCCATCAATGCAGGAAATGTATTCTTTTCACAAGGAACTTCCACAATCATCACACCTGCCAGTGTCGAAATATTGGCCCCGGATACCCTATGCCTATACATGAATATTCCCGACGATATCAATATCGGCAATTATGATGTAACCGTTGGTGCGGGATTGGCCTGCGAAGATACCTGTGAGGGCTGTTTCGATATCCATGATCCTTCACCTTCATACCCTAATATCACAGGGTTGCAACCTGACTCAGGTTATCAGGGAGAAGAATTGAAGGTGACGATTTCAGGTGAGGACACTTATTGGGGGCAGGCCAGCCATTGTAGTGTAAATACCCAAACCATAATCTTCGTCCAAGGCAGCTCTACGATTGTACCGACCAATGTTGTAATTACGGATCCGGATACGATATGTGTATTTATCGATATCCCCGAAGATATCAATACAGGACATTACGATATCTATGTAGGATTACAACCCGATTGCATGACTTATTGTGAGGATTGTTTCGAAGTGCTTTCCGATATCGAATTACTAGCCGATTCACAAGGAGGACAGGGACAGCAGGACAATCAAATCGAACTCAGGACGACTAACGGTTCATTTTCGGGTTGTGAATACACCACCCAAAATGTATTCCTACAATTGGGCAATGAAATCATTTATCCTTCTACCTTAGAAACCGTAAATGACGAGTTAATCTTTTCTTTCGACATCGCAGAAGATGCCCTTCTCGGGAATTACGATATCGTCATCGGTGACGGCCTTGATGACGATTGTAATTTCACTTGTACTGCCTGTTATGAAATCACAACACCACCACAACTGGACATACCGGGAGATCAGATCATTGGATTTAGAGGATTCCTCACCGAATGGTCTATAGGGCTTACTTCAGGAACCTTTGATGAATGTCTGCTAACTACTGAAAATGTCTATTTGATTTTAGGTGATGAAATCATATATCCTACGACCGTTGAAATCATCGACAATGAATTGCATACCGTGTTTGACTTACCCATTAATGCGACACAAGGCGAATACAATTTGATTGTCGGTGAAGGATTGGATGGATACGGCTGTTACCACGAATGTATAGGCTGCTTCATCGTAGATGAGTTCGCAAGTGTCGATCAGGCATTCGAGGCATCGATATCGCTTTATCCCAATCCTTTTGATGACAGGATTCAGATAAATGCGGAAACGGTACTGAATGATGTCAATCTGCAAATGTATGATGCTACCGGTAAGTTGGTTTATGATAATCACATATCCCAATTACAGAACGAAACCATACAATTATCCGACCTGCCCATAGGGATTTATTTCCTTAGGATCATCTCCGCAGAAGGAGAAGCTTATAAGCGGGTCATGCGGCATTGATTGGAATAAAATATAATGGTATCCTTTTTTACCCGGCCACTGCAAAAAATGCGGTGGCCGGGTGTTTTATTTTATGACCAATTATATGGTTTTTAAAATAGATGCCCTCAGCCCTTTCCGGATAAACACTTATTTATTTTCATTCCTCCCCAATATCAGTTTTATTTTTGTATTGGAGTAATTGAAGCTTTTTTAATCGACCTATGGATTATCAGGGGAGTCATGCCCTCTCATTATTTATAGATAAATTTTAATTCGACATCACTTCAGTGGTCGTTTTATGATCGAAGTCACGGAAATCGACGGGAACGACAAGCGAAGCCGCATCTTCCATACTCACCGCATAAATCACATCCATGAATGCCATTGTGGATTTATTGTGGGTCACGATAATGAATTGCGAGTCTTTGGAAAATTCCTGAATGATATTATTGAATTTATCAATATTGGCATCATCCAAAGGAGCATCCACCTCATCAAAAATACAGAAAGGAGCCGGTTTTAATAAATAAAGCGAAAATAAAAGTGCCGTCGCCGTTAAAGTTTTTTCACCACCTGATAATTGTGAAATGCTCTGGGGGCGTTTACCTTTCGGTTTTGCCATGATTTTAATATTGGATTCAAGCGGATCGGTTTCATCTTCCAAATATAAATCACAGTCATCATCTTCCTTGAAAAGGCTTCGGAAAACCTTTTTGAAATTCTCCCTGACTTTCCCAAATGATTCGAGGAATTTGCCGGTGGCCGTATCTTCAATTTCCTTGATGGTCTGCTCTAATGATTCTTTGGCTTCGAGTATATCATTGCGTTGTTCGATGATATTATCATAACGGATTTTTATTTCATCATAAGCCTCGACAGCCATCGGATTAATTTCCCCGTAATTATGTAAACGCTTACGCAACCGTTCTACTTTTGCTTCCAACTCCTGTGGGTTCAAATCAGGATTCGGTTCCTGATTGATAATATCATTAATGTCGATATCGAATTCTGCACGGAGGCGTTCACCAACCGTTGTCATCCTTAATTTCACATCATTGAATTTATCTTTAAGATTATCCAATAATTGTTGGGTCAAGCGGGAATCATGATTATTTTTCCGGATATTATTTTCAATTTCGTTTATACCTCCCCTCGAATCGTAATATAATCTTTCGACCTCGCTCAATGCCGATTGTTTTTCCTTTTTTTCCACATATAATTTAGAAAGCTGCTCGGTATAATCTTCAATTTGTTGTTTTACATTTTCTAAGTTATCATCAGCTTCTTTTATTCCATCCTTGTCGGAAAACAATTTCAATTGTGTATCAGACAATTGTTTCTGGCGGAATTCCAATTCCTTACGGAAAGTATTGACTTTATTCTGCTGGCGGATATTTTCAATATTCCTCTGGTTGAAAATTCCGGTTGCTTCGGATAATTGTTCGGCAGCCAAACGATAAGTAGAATCCGCTTCTTGTATTTTATTATTCGCTACGTCTGCTTCGGCTTTTTTGATGTTCAATTGTTGGTCTAAATCGTAAATGGAATTTTCCAACTCGGAAATATTTCTTAGGAGGTTTTCCTTTCTGTCGGTGGCTTCTTTGAGGTAAATATCAAAGTTTTCCGCCTTCGTTTTCAAGGAAACGAAAATCTGGGAAACCCTTTCCAGTTCCCTTCTTTCCATACGGATGGTTTGGGAAGCATCGGCATCTTTTAACTCCTGTACTTTCTTTTTAAATTCGTAGAATTCCTTTGAAAGTATTTCGCCTTCTTTTTCACCTTCCTTGATCGCTGCACTCAGAATTTCCAGATTCTTTTTCCTGCCTATTTTTTTGCCTTCGAATAAACCAACGGAACCACCTGATACAGAAAATCTTTTTTGAATGAATTTTCCTGATTTTGAAATCAGGGTGATGTTTTCTTCATCTATCTTCGATTTTATATCATCGTGATCGGTTAATAATACATTTTCTAATAAATGGGAAACCAATCCCTTGTATTGTTTATCACATTCTACCAAATCCATTGCCTTCATCGTATCCGGCAGTAGGGTCATTTCTGATTTTGTATTTTCAAACGCATCCAATAAAAAGAATTTGGCTTTTCCTTTCTGTGATTTATTCAATAATTGAATGGCTTCGTATGCTTCTTCCAGATTCTTGACCACATAATAATTCAGGTAAGGTTCCAGATAATTTTCTATCGCAATTCTATAGTCCTCCTTTACATAAATAAGGTCGGAAAGCAAGCGTGCTTTTTTTGCCCAATTTTTATTTTTACTTAAAAATTTAATTGACTCCGGAAATCCTTCCAGATTATCAATCAGACTTTTGGTTAATTTATATTCATTTCTTTTGGAATCCAATTTACGATTCAATTTGGAGACCTTGTCGGTTATTTGTTCTACTTTTTCCTCCACCATTTTCAACTCAACCTGCCGTGCATCCTCCTTGCTTTCCAAATCCTGAATTTTTGTTTCAAGATTAGTTTTTTCTTCTACGATTGAATCCAGTTTTTCTTTTACATCACCGACTTCAGCCAGTCTTTTTTCGGATTCCTCATCAGAACGAACAATGTCCCTTTTGAAATTCTCTACCTGGCTCTGATTAACCGCTTTCTTTTTTTCCAGTTCGAAAACTTCCCTTTCCAATTGTTGCTGATCCTTTAGGATAACGTCCAATTCCGACTTCAAGGAACCGTGATTGGATTGGATTTCCTCTAAGTTCGATTTAGCTTCTTCGATTAATTTTTGAGCATCATTTTCCAAGTGGGTTTCTTCATCCACTTTTTTAGCATAAAATTCGATTTCATTCTGTAATTTCTGTAAATCAGAATCGGCAGAAAGAATCCTGTTCTCAATTTGTTTTTTATTATTCCTAAGGAATGTCAGACGTTGTTCGGCCATCTGCTTATCATTCTCCATTCCTCTCAATCGGCCAACCAGTTCGTTCAATTCTCTTTGATTGGAAGTCAATGCATGCTCCTTGTCTATATTTGCTTTCCTTTCCGATTCAAGGGCTGCCTCAAGGGATTTGATCGCAGTATTGAGTCCTAATAATTTGTCCTGCTGTTCTGTCAGTTTCGACTGTACGTCCTTGTACTCGTCTTTGAAGTCTGCAATATTATATTTGGCATGCTCTATACTCTTTTCCTTGTATTCGATTTTCAAATCGAAATACTTTCTAGCCCGCTTAGCCTGCTTCTCCAGAATTTTGAGATTGTTCTCTATCTCAAAAACCAAGTCCTCTACCCTATCCAAGTCGGCTGTTGTTCCTTTGAGTTTGTTCAGGGTTTCCCTTTTTCGGATTTTATACTTGGAAATACCGGCGGCTTGCTCGAACAATTTCCTTCTGGAGTTTTCACGATCATGAAGTATATCATCGACCATCCCCAAAGCGATGATGGCATAACTGTTGGAACCGATTCCGGTATCCATAAACAAGGAAGTAATATCCTTCAGGCGGCACTTGATGCCATTGAGCCTATATTCCGACTCTCCCGTTCTATATAATACCCGGGTAATGGACACGGTACTGTATTCGCTAGGAATGATCCCCTTGTTGTTATCAAAGGTCATCGTCACTTCTGCCAAGCCGCCTTGCTTCCGTTTCTTAGTACCATTGAAAATGATATTGGTCATTTTTTCCAACCTTAAGGCCTTGCTTTTCTGTTCTCCGAGTACCCATCTGATGGCATCTACAATATTGGATTTGCCACAGCCATTAGGGCCAATGATACCCGTCACATCCTCATTGATATTGATGATTGTACGATCTGCAAAACTCTTAAAGCCCTTGATTTCCAGTTGTGTAAGTCTCAATTCCTTTCCTGATTTTAAGGTTGTTCATTGTGAGGGATAAACTTCCCAAAGAAGATGACAAAAATACCAAAATTTTAGTCTTGGATGGTAACAAATGCTGATATGATTTTAGAAAGTTGTTTAAAAGTGATTCAGAGCATCTTATCTGATTCCTACCCAATTCCTTATACCTAATCAGATTTATTGAATTTTATGTACTCGGCTAATTCAGTGGCTAATTTCAAGTTCCATTCCTTATCATAATGCCCATCCGGAGCAAGAATCATGTCCTTTGCCGTAAAACTGGTGTCCACATTGATATAATGGATGATGTCAAGGGAATCCAATCGTTGGATGTTGTTTTTTATCCTAGGGAAACTATCCAACTGGGATATGATTTGACCCTCACTATAATTATTTACCGAGGTGAATAATATCTGAATCCCTTTCTCATGGAGATCCTTTGAGAACAAGTTAAACAAATCGTTATAGAATCGTTCTTCTGACAATGTTTTCTTCGTTCTGCTTTTGTCGGAATGATTCTTTTCAAAAGCTTTGTTATCAAGTATTTCACCTCTTTTGCTCCTGAAGAAAGAGATAAGATTGCTTTTTAAAAGGAATGACTTCCCTAAGAATTTACTGAACCAATATGCAGTTAGGTTATCGTTTTTCGGAAAATCAACGAATTCAAATCCGTTCTCATTTATCCGGGTACAAAAAGCAACAAAATTGTCATGTGGATCATTGAGGCAAAACAAAACAATTACGATCTGTGGCTTAAAAAGCTCGCCAAACTCATAATACCTCCTAATCTGCTGCCCAAGCCCCCAGCCTCCAACACCGGTATTGATAATATTATATTCCCCATTCAATTTTCGGGATAAAACAGAACCCCATTCATCTCCATCATTCACCCCTACTCCGAAGGTAAAGGAATCCCCCATTAGTACGATATTCGGAAGGTCGTACTGCTTGGCAATCGGGATGTAGGCTCCCCTATGCCCGTATGCATTTGTGGTATAATGCCTAACATTATCAGGAGGGATTGAATGTTCCATTTTCACATTGGGAAAAGGCAATTGCCGATAATTTTCGGAGAAATCATGTTTAGGGTGGATATAGGCTTGTGGATTGAATAGGGCTAAAAACAGTTCTCCGATAATCAATGCCGATAATATTGAAACAAAGATGATGAAAGAATAAGTTTTTACCTTATTCAACAAAGAGGATTCCTTGGATGAACTCTTTTCTTTCTGATTCATATTAGGGCATTGTTCAAGTTTCTGCAATGAAAACTAAGTAAAATAATCTAGCCGACTACCTGAAATTCCTTCAAATATCAAAATATACATGAACTCCTGTCATATTTTCATTAATTGATGTAACTAACAAGAATAGGAACACCATCCGATTCATTTATATCATATGAGGCGAACAAACGAAATAGAGCGTAGATATATCAACATTCTTGAAAGGAACAAGGATAAGATATTACGTATTTGCGGAGTGTATGCCAAGAACAAGGAAGATAAACAGGATTTAGTCCAGGATGTCTTCCTCAATATCTGGAAATCACTGCCTTCCTATCAGGGAAAATCAAGTATGGATACCTGGCTCTACCGCATCACCCTGAATGTATGTCTCCGCTCACGTTATGTAAAGAATAGGAAAAAAGTATCTGATCTTGAATCAGTAAGCATCATACCTCCTGTGGTTTCTACCAAGGAAGAAAAATACGAAGAGTTATATGATTGTATTTCTAAACTTCCGGATACAGATCGCTCCCTAATCATTCTGTATCTGGAAGATTTACCTTACAAGGAAATAGCAAATATTATCGGTATAACGGAGAACCATGTTGCCGTCAAACTCAAAAGGATAAGGAAATCATTATTGAATTGTCTTAAAAAATCAGGCTATGAAAGATGAAGATTTGAAATCATTATGGAAAAAGAATAATCCTGAAGAACAACTTATATTCGATCACTTAAAATTATCAGAAATCATGGAACAGAAAGTTCAAAAATTCGAAAAGGATATCCAAAGGAGAAATCTTAGGGAAATCCTAGCGGCTTTAGTCATTATCGTATTTTTCACATACCAATTATTCAGCACGATAAATCCAGGAGTGAAAATAGGTTCGGGTTTATTGGTGATGGCAGGCATCCTCATTATTATCAAATTGGTAATGACTCGGAATTCCAAACCTACTATTTCATTCCAGGCTTCGGTAAAAGAACATCTGGAGCAAACCAAAACATATTTGATGAATGAAAAGAAACTACTTGATTCCGTTATGTTCTGGTATATCCTCCCCCTCATGATTCCATTAGCCATCATAACATATTCCAATCCATATCATTTCATTATCAAGATGGCATATGTTATATTTATTATTGGTGTTTCGGTATTCGTTTACCTATGGAACCGTAAAGCAGGTAAGGAAATTCAAGTTCAGATTATTGAAATGGATAAAGCCATCGCCGGGATGGAACATTAGAAAGCAATTGTAAGTCGTATTTTAGGAGTATTCCATCGGAATATCGTACTTGGTTCATAAAAAAAAGCAATATTGCCTTTAAAACCGGAAAGATGAGTGAAAACGGAAATCTACTGATACGGCTTACCCTTGTGTTTGTTCTATATTTAGCTATCAAATACTTCATCCCGAATGGAAGAACCATTCTTTATCCGATTATCCTTCTGGTCACTTACCTCCATGAGTTCGGCCATGCACTCGGAGCCATCATTACCGGAGGTGAGGTCGCATCCCTACAAGTCAACCAAGACGGTAGCGGCCTGTGTATGACCAGAGGAGGCAACCGGGCCATCATCCTTATGGGAGGTTATATCGGGAGTGCCATATTGGGCAATATCCTGTTCTATATTGGAGCAAAGACACCCCGATTTGCCAAATTCGCCATGATAACATTGGCATTGAGTATGATTTTTTCGGGTTTGTTCTGGTTCAATGGGATGTTCACCACAGGTTTGCTTCTAGCTTTTGCTACCATTTTCATCTTATTGGCCTGGATGACTGATTTTTCCGGGGACATCCTTATGTTTCTGGGTTTGGCCAGTATTATCCATATTATTGAAGATTTCAATGTAGGGCCTACATCCGACCTCAAGCAATATGCTGAATTATTTGTTTTCGTCCCTAGTCAGGTATGGATGTACATTTGGCTTATCATCGTAGTCGTCCTATGTTTAATCAATGTGAGGTGGATACTCAAAGGCTCTTTCAGAACCCAAACCTGAGGTTGGTTCAAAAAGACAACCTCCATAAAGAGATTTTTTTTAGGATGACAGGCAGCACATACCTTAAACATAACGTTTTCCATTCAAGTTAACGATTAAAAATTATTATTAAAGATATTTTTGGTTTACAATTTGTAAGGTTGGTTTATGAAAGTCCGTACATTGTGTACGGACTTTTTTTATTCCCTGGACTTTCGACAACAGAAACATAAATATTTGCGTTTTCATTAGTGTCGAATCTTATCATTCACTTAAAATCTTATGAATAAATATTACCACTCCAGTCTATTATCCATCCTGATTTTCCTCATCCTATCCTGTAACTATACCCAAAACATCAAAGATGGCAAAACCGCCTATGACCTCAAAAGATACGCTGAGGCAGCTCCTTTATTGGAAAAAGAATACAAAAAGGCCAAAGAGATGCCCATCAAAGGACAATTGGCATACTTTACAGCCCTTTCCTACGACAAGATGAACCAATCGGACAAGGCATTGGAATGGTATAAAACCGCAGTCGATAATAGGTTTGCTAAAGCAAAAATCCCATATGCATATGCACTTAAAAGGGCCGAAATGTACCAAGAAGCGATAGGTGTTTTTTCGGATTTATCGGGAGAGGTGGACAATTCCTTTGAAATGCGTAAGGAAATGGAAGCCTGTAAAAAAGCCATTCAATGGAAAAAGGAAGAATCCAAAACAGGGTATAAAATCGAACCGGCCGGATTCAATACTCCTTTTTCGGAATATTCTCCTACACTTTTCGAGAACGGCAGCCTTGTGATTTCTTCCGACCGGCCGGTCAGCCTCGGGGAAAACACCTACCAATGGACAGGTAATGATTTTTCCGATTTATTCATTGTAGATACGGATGATGGAAGTATTGAATCATTTCCGGCTCCCATCAATACGGATTTTAATGAAGGTACCGTAGCATTCTCGAAAGATCGGAAGACTATGATTTTTTCAAGATGCGGCACCAATGACGATAAGGACAACTATTGCAAATTGATGAAGTCTGAATTCGATGGAGATCAATGGTCGATTCCGGAAGTCCTTTCTTTTGTGATGGAAAGTGTCAATTATGCACACCCTGCCTGGGGTCCGGAAGGAGAATTCCTTTATTTTGCCTCCGATGAACCCGAAGGTTGGGGAGGGTTCGATTTGTACCGTGTAAAATATAAGAACGGACTTTGGGCAGAACCCCGAATCCTATCCGGCAATATCAACACAGAAAAAGATGATCTCTTCCCTTCCTTTGATGGAAATACCTTTTATTTCGCATCCGAAGGACGTGGAGGAATGGGTGGTCTTGACATTTATAAATCATTGGAAGAATCTCCGGGAAAATGGAAAACCCCGGTTAACTTGAAAGCTCCGATTAATTCCGGAGAAGATGATTTCGGTATAATTGTAACCCGGCATTCAGATGGTGATATAATGGAAGAAGGCTATTTCAGTTCTGCCCGAACCGGCGGAAAAGGCAATGACGACATATACGCTTTTTCAGTCAAAGCACCCCAACCGGAACCTATTCCGGAACCCGTCCCCGATACGCCCAAAGTAGTCATTCCCGAACCTGTTCCTGTTCCTGTTCCTGAACCTGAAAAAGATATTTTCCTCGAAGTCTATGTCTATGGAAAAACCTATTCAAACCCGAACGATCCTAAAAGTAGTATTACCGGAAAAACAGCCATTAAGGATGCCGGCTTACAAATCACATCAGCATTGGGCAGGGATAATATAAAAACAGATAATCGTGGGATGTACCGCTTCAAAATCGAAAAGGGAATCGATTATCGTTTCTTTGCTTCAAGTCCGGAATATTTTAATAAATCGGCGGTTTTCAATACATCCAACCGTGAAGAAAAAGAGGTTTATCGTTTGGAAATCCTCATGGATAAGATTTTCAGGAATGTGGAAATCCGTTTGGAAAATATTTATTACGATTACGACAAATGGGATATACGGAATGATGCCAAACCTACTTTAAACAAACTGGCCAATATCCTGCTTCAGAATCCGAATATCAATATCATACTTGGTTCACATACGGATTGTAGGGGAAGTGAAAAATACAATCAGGAATTGTCTCAGAAAAGAGCCCAGTCCGCTGTGGATTATTTAACGACGATGGGTGTTGCCCCTACAAGGTTAAGGGCCACAGGGTATGGAGAAAATGTTCCTGCTGTAGATTGTAATTGTAACGCTTGTTCTGATGATGAACATCAATCGAATAGAAGGACGACTTTTAGGATTGTGGATTAACAGCCGAAATAGTTACATTCCAAAATTTATCTACTCTATAAGAGTAGAATTGAAATTAATCATCGAATAAAAAATATGAAAATTCTAATAGGTATCTTTATTTCAAATGCTTAACAGTAAGGTGATTGATATCAACTCAAATAACTCGTTTAATATCAAAATTTATTTTAAAAACCAAGAAATATGAACTTCAGAATTTATTTTTCCCTATTGGGAATCAGCCTAATCATAATGAGCTTTCCTTTACATACCCAGGCTCAAAAAAAGAAAATCAAGTTTGGCCAATTTACTGAAGAACAGAAAAAGATGACCGATTGTGATTTCGAATCCGGCAGTGGTGCAGTCATCTTATTGGATGAAGGTTTTGCGGAATCTTCTTTCAGTATGAGGGGGATTCACCAACAAATCACCACGTATCACCGTATCATTAAAATTCTAAATAAGGATGGCTTGGATGAAGGCAATATCGACATCAAATATGCAAGGGATTTCGGTAATAATTTCCCTTTAAAAGATATAAAAGCCGTGACTTATAATGAAGTTGATGGGAAATGGGTCGCTTCGGAACTCAATAAAAAAGAAATCATGGAAGAAACCGTTTCTAAGCGGATCATGGCAAAAAAACTCATTCTTCCTGATGTAAAAGTCGGTAGTATCATCGAATATCAATATACCCGGGTATCTTCCGGTTTCTATGATTGGTATTTTCAAAATGACTTGCCGACTGTCCAGTCTTCATTTGAATTCAATATTCCCAATTATATTGATTTGAAAAAAATTATTGAGGGAGAGCACCCAGTTGAAGAACGGACACCTGTTTTCAAGTTAACCAAGTATTTCGACAGAGGGGGTACTAGTACAGCAGAAGGATATATCTACGGTTGGGATGCTGAAAAAATCCCTTCTTTCAAGGATGAGAATTTTGCTCCGGCCCGTTATCCGAATTCCAGCCATATCAACTTTATCCTAAAAGGATATACGATTACCAAAGGCAATTACACACCAGTAAACGGGAATTATATTTTTTTCATGAACAAGTTATTGGAAGATCCTAAGTTTGGAAAAATACTGATGAATAAAGATCAAAATCTGTTATCATCTTTAGATTTGACTTTTTCTAATGAAAGCGAAGAAGAAAAAGCGAAGAAAATATATTATACCATTCAGAAAAAAATAAAATGGGATAACTATAATAGTTTTTATCCTGAATTCAAACCGGCAAAAATCATTAAAAATAAAAAAGGTGATGTAGCAGATATAAACATGTTATTAATCTGTGCCATGAGGGAAGCGGGGCTTAAAGCATATCCTATAATAAGCATGACCCGAAACAGGGGAAAACCACATCCTTTAGTCGTTGAACAATATAAATTTAATTATTTAACCTGTGCACTCTCCAACGGCGACGGTTATACGCTTTTAGATGCCAGTGATAATACGTTGTCTTTTGGGCAAATTTCAAAGAGGGCATTGAATGATCGTGGAAGGCTAATAGATTCGGCTAGGGCTGATTGGGTTGAATTGCAAAATAATGCAAAATACGAAACAGGCATGGGTATTAAATTGAAAGTCGAAGATGGGAAAATAAAAGGTGAATTAAAGGGACGGTATAAAGGATATGCCGCCAATAGCTTCTATGAAAAGAAAAATACCAAGGAAAAAGAAGAGAAAAAGGAAGCTGAGGATGATGAGACAAAAGAAACCGATCAACTGAATCAGGATTCCGACATCAAGAATAGATTGCTAGATGAATGGAATATTACAGAAGCAAAATTAATTAACGACGATAAAGAAAAACCTGTTAGCTTCGAGTTGAAAATTGAAAAGGATTTCGAATCCGAAGATTTAATTTATATCGAACCAATTCTTGTTCCTTTATTTAAGGAGAATCCCTTTAGTGAAGAAAAAAGATATACGCCCGTTGACTTACCTTATCAATTGAAATCACAGTATTCGATTACTTTGGAAATACCTGAAGGGTATGTTGTTGACGGACTTCCGGAAAAAAGCATCATACAATTAACCAACAAGGCAGGAAAATTCATTTACAGCCCACAAGAATCCAATGGAAAAGTAATTTTAAATGTTAATTTTTCTGTCAATAAATTATATCACAATAAGGAAGAATATACTCTGCTTCGAGAATTTTTCACACAGGCTTTGGAAAAAATGGAAGGAATGATCGTTCTAAAAAAACAATAGAATCATTTACGTTGGCATTCATCATTAAAATAATGATGAATGCCAACATCCCATATTAGGATTTAGAAAATTAATTCACAATTATGAGATACCCTTTTTCAATTTGCACCATATTGCTATTGTTTCCAACTTTGATCGTTTTTTCACAAAATGAATTCAGTATTTCAAATATTAATTCCGAATTATTGAAAACGGCTCATTTAATCATCAGAGACAACGAACATACCTGGACTGTCTATTCTAAAAACAAAGCAAAAGAAGAATTAAAGTCTGTCTTCACCATCCTAAACAAAGACAAGTTGAAATACGCCCAACCTACAATCTATTATGATGACTTCAGCAACATAAAGGATTTATCTCTAAAAATATATGATGCAAATGGCCATCTGATAAAAAAACACAAAGGAAAGGATTTCGCTGATTTCTCTTTATCCGAAGGTAGTTCTATTGAAAGCGGAAGACTTAAAGTCATTGACATTGAAAATAACGAAATACCTTTTACCTTCGAATTATCCTACACCCGTGAACATTCCGGCCTATTGGCTATTCCGACTTGGCATCCTGTGCCGGGGACAAAAGTAGGTGTGGAAAAAAGTAGTTTGATTCTAAAAACTCCAAAAAATTATAAATTCAAATTCAAAGAGGAAAATATTCAATCCGAAGACCAAACCGAAAATGAAAACCGTATAAAAAAATGGACAGTTGAAAACATTCAACCCATAAAATGGGAATACTTCAGTGCCGGCTGGGATGAAGATTTACCCAAGGTAAAAATAGCCCCCGAAGAATTCAAAATAGGTGGGTATGCCGGGAGTACAAAATCGTGGAATGAATTTGGAAATTGGAATAAAAAATTATTAGAGGATACCCAAAAACTAGGGTCTAATGACATTAAAATAGTTGAGA
>JAHDFN010000097.1 GCA_020628145.1 Saprospiraceae bacterium
TCAACCGTAGCTATGGCTACGCTTTTCGACGAATGCCTTGCCTATTTCCAAAATCCCTCAGTTGTCTTACATAAAAAACATTTCGGGATAACATCTAATGATGATTCCACAACAAAGCCCACCAGAAATATTTTTGGTGGGCTTTATTGTGGAATATGGGGAACTATGATTTTTTTGGATTAAAAAGTTGTTTGCAATCGAATTATCAAATCATTTTTAAACGACAACTTAATCAGAAAAAAATAATTTTCAATTTTTTTAGCATAAATATATTCAGTCGGGAACCTTTTGCACATTAAATTTGATTTAGGTAATGTCTGAAGGACAAAAAGAAAATCATGTTGCTTTTTTATTTTTTTAAAACAACAATTATTTATTGTTGATAGAGGAAAAAAATATCAAAGCATATTTTTAGGAAATCCAAAAAAATACCGTGGTGATGAAAGTGTTACTTCGTTTTTCATACGAAACTATATAAGGGTTATAGACAACACACTTACTGTCTTTCCCGGTATTATCTAAGTAAAATAGTGGCGAGGATAGAGTTACTTCGACGCCTGTAATGGGTGCTTCATTGAACTGCAAATTCAAACCTAAATACTCTTTCCGGTTTTCCCTATTCAAAAAATATCCGAAGGTGATTTTTGTGTTACTTCGCCCGTATTGGTCCAAGGGTTAGGATGCCGGGATTGTAACCCGGAGATTGTGGGTTCGAATCCCATATATGGATAGTTTTAAAACACAATTTATTTTTCCTCGGATGTTATCATACACAAAAAAAGTATCAGCGTCGAGCTAAGTGCGGTTCTTCGACTTGCGTAACTATAACGGTCCTAAGGTACCTAGCATCGGGCGACCGATGAAAGGGAGTCGGTGGATATCTCATGCAGAAATCCATAGATGTGTTCACTGGTCGGAAATTTATTCCCGATTAAGAACGGCTCGACTTATCTGTACTTGCAATTTTACCTGATACCTTTTTCATTCTTTTATTTTTAATTATTTAACGAATAAAAACAACATCATGTCATTGTTCAATTTCAAGAAGAAGACAAAGAAGCTTACAGTAAATCGAGCAGGTGGTGAAGCATTTGTGCAAACACCGAAGATGCAATTGGCTTCGATCATGCTGACATCATTCGCACAGGATCAATACTACCGAAAGGCGAATGCCACCTTCGATGAGTTGGTGAAGTTGTTGGCAAAGGTCGATCCCGTTTTTGCGGCAAAGGCAGCCATCTATGCCCGTAAGAAGTTCAACATGAGATCCATTACACATGTCTTGGCGGCTGAAATTTCAGCTTACGCTTCAGGTCAGGTATGGGCCAAGGATTTCTACGACAAGATCGTTTCCCGTCCGGATGACATGTTGGAAATCGTAGCCTACTACTTCGGTAAGGGAGGCAAGACTTTGCCTAACGCCATGAAGAAGGGTTTCGCTAAGGCCTTCGATCGTTTCGATGGATATCAATTGGCCAAGTACCGTGGTGAAAACAAGGATGTCAAGTTGATCGACTTGGTGAACCTGGTACACCCGATGCCGACACAACGCAATGCGAAGGCTTTGGAAGCATTAGTCAACGGAACCCTACGTAATACGAATACTTGGGAAGCGAAGTTGACAAAGGCGGGGCAAGTTGCCGAAAATGCGGAAGACAAGGCCGAAATGAAGGCTACGGCTTGGAAGGGTTTGATTGCCGAAAACAAGTTGGGATACTTCGCCTTGTTGCGTAACCTACGTAACATCGCTACTCAAGCGCCCGATGTGTTGGATGCGGCCTTGAAGACCTTGGCAAACCGTGAAAGAATTAAGAAGAGCAAGGTATTGCCATTCCGATTCCTTTCTGCTTTGGATGCTATCAAGGATGCGAATCTGGATAACAAGTCCAACCGTAAGATCCAAAAGGCTTTGAACAAGGCTTTGGAAATTTCATTAGACAACGTACCGGTTTTCGAAGGTCGTACTTTGATTGTTTTGGACGACTCCGGTTCTATGACTTGGGGGAACCGAAAGGGAGGTAAGACACCGATTGAAATCGGGGCGATCTTCGCTGCGATGTTGTACAAGAGCAACGATGCTGATTTGATGCGATTCTCAGATGATGCTTCATACGTGAAGCCGTACTTCGGCGACGCAGCGATGAGCATTGCCAACGGGTTGATCAAGAATGCAAAGTCTGCCGGTACGAACTTCCATGCAATCTTCCAAAAGGCCCGTAAGGCTTACGACCGTGTTATCATCCTTTCGGATATGCAAGGATGGGTGGGTGGATACACACCGAAGGATGAATTCCAAAAGTACAAGAATCGTACAGGTGCAAATCCTTTCATCTACTCATTCGACTTGAATGGTTACGGAAGCTTGCAGTTCCCGGAAAGCAAGGTATTCGCCCTAGCCGGTTTCAGCGACAAGATCTTCGATTTGATGAGTCTATTGGAAACAGACCGCAAGGCATTGGTGAACGAAATCGAGAAGATTAGCCTTTAATTGGGAATTTTATATAGTTGTGTATCCCTACCTCATGTGAGGTGGGGATTTTTTATTTTTATGGGAAATAAAAAAAACATGGTTATTGAATTAAATAATTTCGAATCATACATCAACGGGAAAATCCTAAAAAGGGGCTTGGATTATTGGGAGTCAGGTGCGGTGGAAGATTTGGAAAATGATGGAGGAAAAGTAGAAGCCTGGGTCATTGGTACGGAAGAATATAAGGTTGAATTGGAATTGGAAAAGGATAAGGTAACTTGGCATAGTTGTACATGCCCCTATGATATGGGGCCTGTGTGCAAACATGTGGTCGCTGTTTTGTTTGAATTGAGTGGACTGGAGAAGGAAGAAGTCAAGCCGAAAAAAAGAAGAGGTAGGCCTCCCAAATCATCAGTTGAAAAAATTAAAACCCGACAAAAGAAAAAAACAGACAATAAAAAATCGAAAAAGCCACAATTCAAAACGCTGATTAAGGAATTGGGAGAAGAAGAACTTAGGCAATTCATAATGGATTTGGCATCCCATGACAGGAATGTCAAAAACCGTTTCATGGCATTTTTTTCCTATAAATGGAGCAAGGGAAGTAAGGAAGACTATAAGGTTATTTTCAGAAATACCTTAAGAAGCTATACGGGAAGATATGGATTTTTGGATTATTCCAATAGTATAAGATTTTCAAGGGAAATTGTTGGGATGATGTCTGATGTTCCACAATGGATAAAAACTTCGCCTTACAATGCATTGGCACTTTGCCAAGCTGTTGTAGAAGAAGTTCATAAGGTATATGAAGAAGGGGTGGATGATTCGAGTGGGGATTTTGGGGGGTTGAGTTATATAGCATTGGACTACCTGAAGCAGTTGTCCGGAGAAAATAATCCGGAAGTACAAGAGGATATTTTCAATTACTGTATTTCTGAATCTAAAAATAAAGTATATAGCGATTATGGAGACGGATGGCATGAATTCATGGGTATTGTCATTCCTTTGACCGATACCTTGGAAAGAAAAAATCAGCTATTTGAATCCTTGGATGAAAAATTAAAACGTATCGAAAATAATACATGGTCCAAACAGTATTACAGCGAAAAGATAGCGAAAATCAAATTTAAAGTTTTGGAACGATTACTTCCCGAAGAAGCTGATGAATTGAAACGGCAAAATATCAGGTTGCCATCATTTAGGCAGGAGGCGATTGCCAATGCATTTGAAAACAAGGACTATGGAACGGCCAGGGAACTTGCGGCACAAGGGATACTGGATGATAAGGAAAAAGCCGGTCTGGTAAAGCAATGGAAAATGTGGTTGTACGAAATCGCAGTAATTACAGAAGATGAAAAAGCGGCACTTAAACTTGCTAAGGATTTTTTCGAAACCGGCCACAAAACAATGGAAGACTATCATCGTTTGAAAAAACATTTCCCAAAAGACAAATGGGACAAGGAAGTAATACGGATATTGAAAAAACTAAGCAAAGGATGGGCATATGGCATTGCCAATGATATTTGTGTCGAAGAACAAAAATGGGATATTCTGAAAAAAAAATTGGCTACGAACCCTCGCTTTTCAAGCCTGAAAATGTATGGGAAATATATCGCTGCGAATATAGGGAAAGATGAATTAATTGAAATGTATGAAAAAGCGGTTTGGAGTAGTTTAGTCCAAACCGGAAGAAATATTTATCGGGAGGTTTGTCAGGGGATAAGACAGATGAAACCATTTTCAACTAAAAAACACTATAACGAGTTAATTACAGCGATTAAAGAAGAATATCCCCGAAGGCCGGCATTATGGGATGAATTGAATAAATTATAAAAAAAATGCCCCCATTTGTTTGATAAAATAGGGGCATATAATCTTACCTGACCAAATTAATAAACCCTTCCTTGGTCATTTCTTCGTCCTTCCAATTCAAGGCCCTGATTCGGTAGCCATATACATCCGGGTTTTGAGGGACGCCATTGAAAGTGCCATCCCACCCTTCATCCAAATCCGAAGTTTCGAATACTTTTTCGCCCCAACGGTTGAAAACCTGGTATTCCATTAATTCCTTAATACCCCATCCGAAAACAGGCATGACATCATTATTCCCATCGCCATTAGGCGTGAAAGTAGTAGGCATATTGATGAAACTTTCCGGATGAACGGCAATCGTAAATGTAATATCGGATTCGAAACAACCGAAGGCATCGGTAATATTTAATTCGTAAACAGCATCTTCCAATAATGGTCCGGCTAGGGGGTACGAACAGTCGGTACAGCTCAATCCTGTTTCAGGTGTCCATTCGAAAATGAAATAATCATCATATTCAACAGGAAGCGGCGCAGAATCACCCATGACGATAATGGTATCGAAATCGGTGGCGGAATTAGTAGCCACTACCAAAATAGAGGCGGAATCCTGATCTGTACAACCGAATTCTGTTTCTTCCGATAAGTAAACGGTAGTGGAAGAAGTGGGCGATATGAAAATGGAAGAATCGGTAGTCCCTGTAATAATGTCCTGTGGCGTCCATTCGTATTCGTTATCCGGATCATAGGTGGTGTCCATCATTTCGATTTCATCTCCGAAACAAAGTGTATCTCCTGAAATCTGTGTAACTGGATTCGGATGAAGAATAACAGGATAGGTAATCGTGTCGTTACATCCGAGCTCAGCATTGGTTATATAAAGGGATACCTCGTAAGCACCCGGTTCGTCATATTCATGGCTAGGATTCAATTCGGTAGAAGTGTTGCCATCACCGAAATCCCATAAGTAGGAATCTGCATTCTGTGAAATGTTTTCAAATGTATAGGGAGCAAAACAAATTGCGGTATCCAAACCTTCATTTCGGACAAAATCCGCGATGACTTCCTGAATGAAAATCGTAGTATCTGCCGAAAAGGGACATAATTGACCATCGCTGTAAAGTATCAATGTGGCAACGGTAGTACCTCCTGGCGGATGGAAGTCGTAAGTGTGTGTAACGGGGTTGACATCTGAAACGGTTACACCATCACCGAAATCCCAAGTAAAGGAACTTACATCCGAGGTTTCGGACAATTCGAAAGTGATGGATTCTCCCTTACAGATTGTATTCCTATCCAGTGAGAAGCTTCCTTGTGGATTGAGAATGGTATAGTTTTTACTAAAGACGTCCTGGCATCCTAATTCATTTGTTACATAAAGGGTAACGGTGTATTCACCCTCTTCAAAAACGGTAGCCGGGTTTTCCAGTTCGGATGTTTCGCCATTTCCGAAATCCCAGAGATAAGTGACCGGAGTTGTAAATGTACTGGTATTGGTGAAAAATACATTTGCCGGATAACATAGTACATTTGAGTCGTCATTATCCGAAACAAATGAAGCTTCCGGAAAGGGAACAACTTCTACAGGTTTGTTTACAATTCTAGTACAGCCTGAACTTTCTTCATAATAAGTTAAAGTGATATCAAAAATCCCGACATCATTATAAATGACATCTGTGGTTTGCCCTGTACCTGTAGTGTTGTTTCCAAAATCCCATTCATAGACCAGAAAGGAACCTTCGGAAGTGAAATTATTGGCAGAAACGGTGAAGGGCTGACCCAGACAGGCTGTGGAGTCGGAAAAAATAGGCGTGAAAAAATTATAATAATCAATAGTATCTGTTTTCTCATAGGTACAACCTAACAAGTCCTCAATCGTCAGGGTAACTAAGTACTCGTTATTGGACGGAGGGAATGTGGTATAGGTATGGGTCGGATTTTCATCTGTCGAAGTATTTCCATCACCGAAATCCCATTCTAAGGATACTATGGTTGTGTCCAATTCACTTAGGTTGGTGAAGGAGATTTCCTGTTCTGTACAAATCCGCATATCACTGATATCCATATCCATTTGAGCACCATAGATATTGATGGGAATCCGGGTCGTATCCGTACAACCGTTGATATCGGTTCCTACAAGTTGTAAAACATCAAAGGTGCCGGGAAAGAACCAATCGGAATAAAGGGGTGTTGAAGAACGGAAAGGAGGGAAATCATCGTTGAGGAAATCCCAAGTATATCCTGTACTGCAGGTTTCATGCACATCTGTTGAGTTAATGGCATCAAAGTTTAAAAGAGTACTATCCTGACTACAGAAAAAAGTAGCAAAACTTTCCAATTCGACATTGACATCCCTAATATGTATTTTAACACTTTTGGTTCTAATGCAATCAGAACTGTTGAAGGCGGTAAGAGTGATTAGAAAGTCTCCGGTATTGGCATAGGTATGGGTGACGCTAGGGTTGGTGCTGGTTGTTCCATCACCGAAATCCCAAAGGATGCTGGTTGCATTAGAATTCTCACTATCTAAATTTACAGTAAAAGGAGCATTGCAATCTATTGAACAACCAGTGATATCGACACTTGGACAAATCGAAATATCATCAATATAATCGCCTAGCCCGGGAGGGCCGAATCCACAAGTGGCATTCAGATCGATTATCTCAGGTAAGGTGATTTCAAAAGAAGAAACACAACCGTTATCTATAATGACGATTTCTGAATAATCCAATAAGAAAACAGTGTCCAGTTCAATAGTTACACCATTAACTATGATGATTTCCTGATCGACAACCAATACCGGAACATTTGAAGAAGGAGGAGTATCCGCACCACAAACGATAAGGGGGGTAGAGTAGGTTTGCCCAACTTCAATCGTGTGGATTGCCGACGTGTCTCCCGGACACATGGGATTGTCTGTAGTAATCACCAGATATACGTCATATTCACCTCTTTCTGTGAATTCATATTCAAAGGGAGCATCCGTTGTATTCGATTGAACCAATACATCATCTACAAACCAATCCCAGCGGATAATATCTTCTTTATTTGTACTTGCATCCTCAAAGGTTACATCAAGAGGGATACATCCCTCAACGGCACTTTCAAAAAAGTTGGCTTTGTAAAGGGCAATGGTATCCGGATTGTCTGAATTAGAAGCGAAGGCTTTGCACCCAGCAGGTGTTTCTACGACCAAAGAAGTTACGAATAGGTTGTATCCTGTTTCGGAATAAGGATAGAATTCGGATGAATCGATGAATTCCATAGAGACCACAGGGCCGCCATTTATTATGGAATCAGGTATGCCCCAAGGGTTGAAATACCAATTATATGTCCAATCGTTATTAGCATTTGTAGCTGTTGCGGTCAAATCCAAGGGGTTGATACAGGAAAAAGATGGTGCCGTAGTGAAATCGGCAACGGCTTTCTCTATATAAATATCCTTTGTAACGACGGTAGAACAGGTTTGATCCAAAGACGTTGCAGTTAAGGTAACGGTCGTCCATCCTTCTTGTTCGAATGTAACGGTAGGAGCTGCTCCGGAAACAAATTGCGGATTGGAACCGGGGCCGAAATCCCAGAAAAAGAACAAGGGCGGATTATTGTTTACCAACATAAATCTTTCATCAATACATAGGGTGTCCGGCATTTCAATGGATACTTCAGGACTTCCTCCCGAAACCTGTTGGGAAGAAGAATATACACAGCCCAAATCACTTGTAGCCGTCAGGGTGACCAAAAAATTTCCATCCGAGTAGGTTTGTGCCGGTGGATTTTGGAGGGTGGAAGTGTTGCCGTTTCCGAAATCCCATTGATAACTAACGGCATCCGTCCATGCAGGCGTAAAGGTGATGTCGAAAGGGGTGTTACAGGACTGGGGTGGATCGGGAGTACTGATAATGGTCATATCCGGTTCTTCTTCTACGACTACCACATCAGTGAAAATTTTCGTGACATTACAGGAAGATGCTGATGTAACTAATTCAAGAGAAGCGGAATATGTTCCACCCTTTACAAAAGTATAGGTGACGGAAGTAGCAGGTGTAATAAGACTGCCCCCATCTCCGAACACCCATTGATGTTCCAAAACGGAAACGCCCTGGGGGAGAGCTGCATTGTAAGTGAAAGTCACTTCCAATGGTGCACAACCGATGGCCGGTGATGCAAAGATTTCTATCTCGGGAGGAGGGAAAGAAGAAATCTCTACTGTTCCTACCAATGTACCGCCGGGCTGGTTGTATAATTCAACGGTAAAGGTTCCTGCACTGGTAAAAGTGGCGGACGGATTTTCCAATGTGGATGTGGTTCCATTGTCGAAATCCCAAAAATAACTGCCCATCCCCGGCGGGGGGGTGAAATCCACTTCAAACGGGAAGCAGCCCTGGTTTACATTAGCAGTTTGGGAAAAAGCGGTAGGGGTGAAAAGTGCGATCCATAAAATGATAGTAATGATATAACTCCTCATAATGGGGCTAAATTTTGTTGTTTTGAGATGATACAAATATATGCGGTTCGCTCGATTAATGAAAGGGGGAGGAATAAATAAATCTTGGTTTTTTTTAAGCAAAATTATTCATTGGCGATTGATTTAATTATATTTTCCCCTTACATTTGAATTCATATAATGAACCAAAACAACAATTGATGAGGCTAATAATAATACCCTTTTTCATTGTATCGTGCTGCACGATATTTTTTTCATTTTCATATGAAAATGCATTTTCAGAAGATCCCTTACCTTGTGTAAATAAGGCTTTTCCTATTTGCTTACAGATTATACAAGATAGTTTGGGGAATGATGCGACAACCATTGTTAGGGCGAGGGAAGTATTGGATTCGCTCAATGATGTTTTCGAACCTATCTGCGTTTCATTTTATATTTTCGATACCCGGATAATACCTAACCATTCCTTTGATGAAATAAATAAAAACGGGGAATATGAAGAATTGATTTCAGTTTACAACAGACCCAATAGAATTAATTTATATGTCGGTTCAACATTTAATAACAATCCTTACAGGCCCGGATTTTCTACTTATAATGGCATAACACTACCCTCTACGGCGTTTCCTGCCATTTCCATTAATAAATCCGCATTCGGACAAATTCAGTTGGCTCATTTCATGGGTGAATATTTCGGACTTCAACCTACAAGTTATGATGGGAACGGAGAAGAATTGGCGGATGGCAGTAATTGTACCACTGCGGGGGATTTATTCTGTGATACACCGGCGGATCCTTTTTATGTACCTGAAAATGGTAATCTGACCAACCAAGATCCTTTTTATCAAGCCCCTTGTAAATTCATTTATACCGGAAAGGATTCTAATAATAGTTTTTTCAACCCTGATGTCAGTAATATCATGTCGTTTTATTTGGGATGCCGTTGTACACTGACGGAACAGCAATATATACACATGGCAGAAACCTATTTAGCTAACCCGGGAAATACTTGGTAAGATGATCCATAAGATTACAACTATTGTTTTTTGCTTATTTATTTTTGGGATAAATGCCCAGGCTCAAGACATACACCTTTCGCAATTCTACACGAATAATATGAATTTGAATCCGGCGATGACCGGTAATTTTGATGGGAAATATAGGGCGACCGTAAATTATAGAAGTCAATGGTCACAATTGTCTGTTCCCATAGTTACCGCAATGTTGGGTTTTGAAAAAAAATATGATTTATATACTCAGGAAATCGGCGTGGGTGGTTTGATTATTCATGACCGATTCAGTGATTTTAATATTGCCAATTCGAAAATATTTATTTCCGGAAGTTATAAAAGGGATTTGGGAGGGGTCGAACTGGCTGCCGGACTGCAATTGGGATATGTTTTCAAAAGACAGGATTTTTCCAATCAGACTTTTCCTGTGCAATGGAATTATGATATAGGCGATTTCGATACAACGCTTCCTACAATGGAAATGGACGAAAGAACAAATGCCAATTATTTCGATATGAATTTTGGTATTTTATTGTCCAAAACCTGGAACAGGAAAATTAAGACCGGTATCGGTTATTCCGCATTTCATGTATCCGCTCCGAAAGAATCTTTTTTAGGAAACGATTTTAAATTGAAGTTTCGTTCCGCCATTCATTTTGATGCGGAAATGAGATTCCATGAGAAAATCTATATCGAACCCCATGCACTTTTCATGTGGACGACATCAACGGAAGATTTGGTTTTAGGCACGAATCTCAGATTTCAAACGACTAAGATGGGAATCAGGGCGGGCGTATTCCATCGTGGAGGATTGCCGGATAGTGATGCTTTAATTTATAAGGTAGGATTATTGTATCAGACATTCGAACTGGGTTTTAGTTATGATTTCAATATTTCAGAACTCAGTCAGAGTACCTCACGCAAATCCACCTACGAACTTTCGTTTATTTATACTACTCCTAATATTGCCCCACAGACAGAATCCATTCCTTGTGAACGATTTTAAATGTAATTGATATGTTTAGAAAAACAACTATACTGATTATTTTTCCAATGTTGTTCTCTTTTTTTTCCATAGCTCAGGAAGAAGGGAAAATCAATTATCCCAAAGGAACGAAGAAATTGAAAAAAGAAGCGGACTGGGCTTTGGATAAAGGAGATGTTTTCGTGGCCTTGAAATATTATGAAAAATTAGTAGAGCTGGAAGGGGATGATATGGAGCATGTCTATTCGTTAGCCTATTGTAAGATGAAAAGCAGGGATTATGAAGGGGCGGAAGAATTGTTTTCCGAAGTAGCCGAAAAAAGCAAGGATGAATATCCTTTGTCTGTTTTTTATTACGCTAAAATGCAAAAGGCCAACGGTAAATATTCCGAGGCGAAAAATAATTTTGAAAAATTCCGTAAACTTTCCAGAGGCTTGAAAGATCCTTTGTGGTCGAAGAAAAACAGAAATGAAATTGCCGGTTGTGATTTGGCAATTCGTGTCCGGGATTCTTTGGTGTTGAAAACCGTAGAAAATTTAAAAGGAGATGTCAATCATCCACATATAGAATTCTCTCCAATCCCTTTGGGTGAAAATAAAATGATTTATGGTTCTAATAAAGTAGATGGGATTGAATTTTATACGATAAAAAAAGATAAATATAAATCCGACGGGATTAAGAAACCGGTGCGTAAATTATATGTCGCAAATAAAATAGATAAGAAGTGGGTCACTGAAGGAGAGTGGCGCGGGCCATTTAATGATGAAGATATCCATACGGGAAATGGTGCGTTTTCATTGGATGGTAAAAGATTTTATTTTACTCGTTGTGATAAAAATGAAAAAGGAAAAACAATCTGTAAAATATTTTATTCCGATAAGGAAGACGGCACTTGGAGTGTCCCGGTTTTATTGGAAGGGAATATTAATCTGAAAGGATATACGAGTACGCAGCCTGCCGTAGGGAAAGAGTCTAAAAAAGGAAGGGAGGTTTTGTATTTCGTGTCCGACCGACCGGAAGGGAAAGGAGGCTGGGATATTTGGTACTCTGTTTACAATGCGAAAAAGAAAACATTTTCCGAAGTAAAGAATGTAGGTCGGAAAATTAATTCCATTGGGACGGAATGTACGCCGTATTATCATCCGGATACCAATGATTTTTATTTTAGTTCTAATGGCCATCCGACGGTTGGAGGATTAGATGTTTTCAAGGTTTCCGGTGAAAAATCAAAATGGGAGGATGCCGTGAATCTGGGATTTCCGATTAATTCTCCTGCTGATGATTTGGATTTTATTTATGGAAGTAATGATCAATCAGGATTTTTAGTTTCCAATAGAAAAGGAGGAACTGCTTTGGGAGTGGAAACCTGCTGTGATGATATTTATTATTTTTCTCCGAAAAAAGAAATTGAAGAGGAATCGGAGGTGACAGAAGAGGTGGTTGTTGAAAAAGAAGAACCGGTTGAGGAAAAAACAATTCCAATAACTTTTAAATTGTTTGATGAAAACAATGGCAAGGAAATAAACAATGCAACAGTCCGGTTTTATGATGCCGAAAATGGTAAGCTTATTCCACTGAAAAGTAAAAACGGAAAGGGAATAGAATACGAGTTGGAAGAAGGGGTAAAATATGATGTGGAAATTTCAAAATACAATTATAAAACTTCCCGAGAAACGTTTACCGCTTCGGAAAATAAGGAATATGAATTCGGTCTGACACCTCTTCCTAAGGTCGTTGAAACAAAGGTAACGGCTGTTGTTCCACAAACGACAACAATTAATAAAGTTGAAATGCTGGATTTGTCAGTGGGTGATGCTCCCTTGGTTTTGGAAGATATTTATTTTGATTTTGACAGTGACAAATTGCGTCCTGAATCTATTCGGATTATTGATGATATTCTTTTGCATTTTTTGGAAAGGAGGCCGCGTGCAATTATCATGGTCGGAGCACATACGGATAGTAAGGGAAATGATGTATATAATGAAGGTTTGTCACAACGCAGGGCACAAAGTGTTATTTCTTATCTGATTCGCAAAAAAGGAATAAATCCAAAAAGATTACAAGCGAGAGGATTCGGTGAAAAAGTGCCTCGGGCTTTGAATGAAAATCCCGACGGTTCCGATAACCCCGACGGAAGGCAGAAAAACCGTCGTGTTGAATTTTCAGTCGTAGGAGAATTATAATTCCAATTTTTTAAAATCAGATTCTAAAATGAAATTTTTATTTTCGACTTTTTCAGGGAATCCGATAAGTTGAATTTCGTAATTGAAATCTACTGGGTAATTCCCTTTTGTTCTTTGTTGGATAATACATTTTTTTTCATTGCACCTAACGGTGAATTCCGCTAAGCGGAATTCACCGTTTTGATATCCGTAACCATCACCCTTGTCAAAATAAAATTGACTTTTATTGATTCCCTTTTGGTAATATATCTTTAGGTGGACGGTTTTTATTTTCTTTTCTCCGGTAAATTGCATGCAAGGAAAATGTGGGATAACCGCACCACCTTTAATGAAGGTAGGAATGTTTTTTTCACTCAGTTCAATCCAATGTGTTTTTCCTCCTTCGTATTTTTTTTCAGAAAAATAATCATACCAAATACCCTCGGGTAAATAAATATTTTGCCCTTTGATTTTTTCTGCAACAACAGGACTGACTAAAATATGATCGCCCATCATAAATTCATTTTCCCTCTTCTGGTTTTCAGGCTTGTCCTGCTCAATGAAAATCAATGGTCTTAATATGGGCGTTCCTGTTTTGTGGTATTGATAAAATGCAGTATAAAGATTCGGTAATAAACGATAACGTAATTCAATAGCGCCCCTCGATAAATCCAGTGCTTTTTTTCCAAAAGACCACGGTTCCTGATCACCGTGATCACCGGAAGAATGAGTTCTGAAAAAAGGATGGAAAACACCAAGCTGAATCCAACGGTAAAATAATTCCGGACTGGGATGATATACAAAACCACCCACATCCGAACCGCAAAAAGAAACACCGGAAATCGCTAGTCGTTGGCATTGGATATTAGCTAACCATAAATGACGCCAAGTAGCTAAATTGTCTCCTGTCCAAACAGAAGCGAACCGTTGTAATCCTGAATAACCCGAACGGGTAATGACCAAAGGTCTTTTTTTCGGATTTGATTTTTTTACCCCTTCGAATGTTGCACGAGCCATCTGCATACCGTAAACATTATGGGCTTTTCGATGGCTACAGGAATGGCCGTCGTAATCATGTCTGACATCTAAAGGAAATGTTTTACTTTCCACTTCGAACAATGCCGGTTCGTTCATGTCGTTCCAAACACCATCCACTTTTATTTTTGAAATTAATTCCTGATATAAATTCCCCCACCATTCCCGAACTTCCGGTTTTGTGAAATCAGGAAAATAACAATCGTCCGGCCAAACTTTTCCTTTGATATAATCTCCATCTTGTCTTTTGCAAAAAACATCTTTTTCCATTCCATCCATGAAAACAGAATATTCCTTGTCTATTTTTATTCCCGGGTCGATTATCACAACGGTTTTAAAACCTTTCTTTTTTAAGTCATTGATCATTTTTTTAGGATTGGGGAATTTTTTATTGTCCCAAGTAAAACATCGAAATCCATCCATATAATCGATATCCAAATAAATAGCATCACAAGGGATTTTATGTTTTCTCATTTTCGAACATATTTCCCTGACCTTTTTTTCAGGATAATAACTCCATTTGCATTGTTGGTATCCTAGTGCCCAAAGTGGAGGCATTTCCGGAGTGCCGGTCAATAAAGTATATCTTCTGCAAACATCGATTAATTCGGGGCCGTAAATAAAATAATAATTCATTTCACCACCGGGAGCCTCAAAGGCTGTCGCTTCGGGATGTCCTTTTCCGAAATCGAATTTTGTTCGGAAACTATTGTCGAAAAAAATACCATAGCCGATGCCTTGATGTAAACCATAGTAAAAAGGAATATTCCGATAGGAAGGGTCTGTATTTTCTTCATAACCATAAGTGTCACTTCCCCAGTTTTCAAATGCTTTTCCTGAGATATTGAATGAGCATGTTTTGTCTCCCATTCCGAAAAAAAATTCTTCTTTTTGAATCTTCTTCCACATTTTTACAATATTGCCTCCATAGGTTTTAT
>JAHDFN010000098.1 GCA_020628145.1 Saprospiraceae bacterium
CAAGATGAGTATGTGAAGAAGGATGAAGGCGAAAGATGAATTTTAGCCATACAATCTAATTCGTAATAATGTCTAATTGCATTCCCTTTAAATTTCGAATGTATGCCTTAGGGGTAAGTCCTTCGAATTCCCTGAAGACCTTATAGAAGGTGGATTTGTTTCTAAAACCGCAGAGTTGGGCGATACCATAAGTTGTTAAATGACTCAATTCACTATCCAATATTTTTTTCTTCGCCTCCTGAATCCGATATCTATTGATAAAGTAGATGACATTTTCTCCCGTTTCACGATTTACAACTTGGGACAGGTAGCGGGTATTGGTACCCAACATGTTGGCCAGTTCCTTGAGTTTCAACTCCGGATTCAGATATATTTTTTCATTTTCGAAAAGCAGAATCAGACGGGAATAAATATCAAGGGCCTTGATGTTGGATAAGCTGCTTTTCCTATATCTCGGTTGAATCTGCATAATGGATATGTCGGAATCATCCGGAATGATATCGCCATCCAATTCGAATGCCACATAGTGTGTATGTTCTTGGTGTTCGTTGTAGATAGGATAAATCACAAGTTTACAGAGGTATTCTTCTCCATTCTTACGATAATTGGTAATTTCTGTTTTGATGGGAATTTGTTCATTCAGGGCATTTTTTATTTCATTGATGACTTCCTGTTCCGTATTCTTACCTTGTAGGATACTTGGTTTCTTACCTTTTACTTCCCTAAGGGAATACCCTGTTATCTTAGTGAAGTCTTCATTCACCCAAAGGATGTTCCTCTTCTTATCCGTAAGGATTACGGCAATGTGGATATTATCATTAGAATTCCCCCTATTGGCAACCATAACAACTACTTAATTTGGGTGGAAATTACGCATTTTCATACTAAAATTACCTGTTTTCATACTTTTGAAGTGCATTTTTTAGTATGAAAAAGTGTAGAAACTATCTTCAAAGTGCCTTGAATCCTACAAAAACCAAAAGCCTGTATCAGAATTCCGATACAGGCTTTTAACAATATTCGAATGATCAAATATCAAAATCTTAAATCTTCCACCCTACAACCTTTACAGTCATTATCCGAATACCTGAAATAAGAAGATTCGTAAATCTTATTGGATTGTAGATCATCAATGGATAAGGTATAACGTGAGCCATCCTTTGCAAAAATCTTCATACTCGATATCATTTGTTCCTTCTTGTTCACATTTATCCGGATCTTGAAATATTCGGATTCCGGATCTATGGGTTTGAATTCTATCTGCTGCACCATTTTCCCTTTAATGGGCTGTTCATTCGTCAATGCATATACATATTCCCCTTTTTCATAGATACTCATCAAATCCTTGGGAGACATCATAATATTATCACCATCTTCTTCATAGGTTTCCCTATCCGTCAATTGGACTTCTTCAGCATCTTTCAATACCGTCCAAATATCCGTACCATCGGAAATAATAAGGTTATCCCCCATTTCCATACGGTATTTATCTCCGGATTGGACCATCTTGCCCTTCATGACCTGTTTGTCGCTTTCAGGGATTTCTATTTCCACATTGACATCTACTTCCAACGCCTTGTAGGTATCATACTTTTTTTTCAATTTGTCCAGTATCTGTCTAGCTGCCGGGTCAAATTCTCCTTTTGTTGTGAACTGTCCCTTATTCTCTCCTTGGGCAAAGAGGTTCATCGTAACAATCCATATCAGAAATATCATCAGGTTTTTCATAATCAATCTAATTTTGTTCCTCAAAATAAAACGCACATCCCACGTTCTTGTTGGATGATGGTCCCCTTTATTTCAAACATAACGGCAAATGTAATTCCATTGGGTTGTAAAAGGGTTAAAATCATGTTGCAAGCCTGTTAAATTACCTTTAGATTTGTTGGTATTAATGTAGAATCCTACTTATTTGGAAAGCATTATGAAAATCCGATTAACAGAATTATTTAAGTACAGGACAAAAAACAAAACCAGTTGCCGTGCGTGGTGTTTGTTCACCTCGCACACTCCATTTCACTAGCATTTGTCAGGTGAACTAACACCTGACAAGGCCGTTGAATAAGTTTTGTCCTGTACTTAGCAGAATTATTTCCATTGCAAATTCCAAGTCTATGAAATATTTGATTTTCACCGTCATCTTATCGTTTGTTTCAACTTATCAGGATACTAATCCGACATCGGAAACCGGTTTTGTCATCAATGATGAAAAGAAGGAAATTGAAAAAACCATTCATGCCCTATTTGATGCGATGAGGGAAAATGATGCTGAAAAAGCAGGAGCCTTATTTGCTGAAAATGCAGAAATGCATACGGCTTTTATTACCGCCAAAGGGGAAAAGAAAATTAGAAGTGGAACGGTTAAGGAATTCCTACATGCCGTGGGTATGGAAAAACCCCAAGTTTGGGATGAGCGAATCCGGAATTTGAAAATCAATGTCGATGGACATCTGGCACATGCTTGGATGGAGTATGATTTCCATATTGGAGATAAAAGACTTCATTGTGGAGTCAATTCCATACATCTTATCAATCTTGGTGAAGGATGGAAATTATTCCAAATCATAGATACCCGGCGGGCTAAGAAATGTAAATAATCCGTTTACCTTATAAAGAGGTCAATATTCATCCCTTGTTCAAGATTCGACTTTCCCCAATCCCATTGCCTTGACACCGGGAAGTTCCTTTCCTTCCAATAGCTCAAGCATGGCACCACCGCCGGTGGAAACATAGCTGACTTCCTTGGACAATCCCATTTGATTGACCGCAGCGACCGAGTCTCCTCCTCCGATGAGGGAAAAAGCTCCTTTCTTAGTTGCTTCGGCCACAGCCCGGGCTATCAATTTGGTACCATTGGAAAAGTTTGACATTTCGAATACCCCCATAGGGCCGTTCCAAAAAATGGTTTTGGCATTCCTTATATTATTGGCAAATTCATTCTGAGCATAGACACCAATATCCAATCCCATCCAGCCATCTTCGATTAGATTACTGGGGCTGATCCGGGTATTCGCATCATTAGAGAAAGCATCGGCTATTACAGAATCGGAAGGAAGTAATAAGTTAACTCCTTTCTGACGAGCCTTTGTCAACAATTCCAAAGCTAATTCCAATCGATCATCCTCACAAAGTGAATTACCGATTTGACCGCCTTGTGCCTTCATGAATGTATAAGCCATTCCGCCACCTACGATAAGCGTATCCACCTGATCTATCAAACGATCCAATAACAACATCTTATCGGAAACTTTTGCTCCTCCTACGATGGCTACAAACGGCCTTGCCGGTTCATCTGTCACCTTCCGTGCATTTTTCAACTCATTTTCCAAGAGGAAACCGAAACATTTGTTTTCCTCATCAAAATAATTGGCAACGGTGGTTGTAGAAGCATGGGCTCTATGTGCCGTACCAAAAGCATCATTTACATAAACATCCGCAAGAGAGGCCAATGCTTGGGCAAATTCGGCATCCCCCTTCTTTTCTCCTTCATTGAAACGGGTATTTTCCAACAACATAACTTGGCCTCTCTTTAGAAGTGTTGCCGTTTCCGTTACTTTTTCACCAATGGTCTCATTACAGAATTTCACTTCTACTCCCAACAAATCAGTTAATCTTTCCACAATATTTTTCAACGTGAATCTCTCAATATCAATACTCCCATCTTCTTTGAGTTTTTTCATCGGTCTTCCCAAATGAGACATCAGTATGACAGATCCCCCTTCTTCCAAAATATGGGTAATCGTGGGCATTGCCCTTCGAATGCGGGTATCATCCATAACGGACAAATTCTCATGATGTAATGGGACATTGAAATCCACCCTTACCAATGCTCGCTTATCCGAAAAATTAATATCCATGTGTTCATCTTTTAACGCAATGCAAAAATAATAAAGACATAACAAGTTCCAACTGGGATTTGATGAGTATGCTTACTTTTTTTGTTAATCACTCAATATTGTTTTATTATAAAACGCAACGGGTTCCCGATATCTGGTATCGGGAACCCCTGATTTATATTTTTTTATACGAATAGCGTATCAGACCCGACAAGCCAAATCAGCTAAGCGAGCCGAATATCCGGCCTCATTGTCATACCAACTTACAATCTTAACCATATTCCCGGACACCTTTGTCAATTGAGAATCGAAAATCGAAGAATGGGGATTTCCAATAATATCGGATGAAACGATAGGATCTTCCATATATTGGAGGATATCTTTCAATTCATTCCTGCTTGCCTTCTTAAAAGTAGAATTGATCCTACTTTCTGTTGTTGTTTTCTTTAG
Source organism: Saprospiraceae bacterium (assembly GCA_020628145.1). Classification (GTDB taxonomy): domain Bacteria; phylum Bacteroidota; class Bacteroidia; order Chitinophagales; family Saprospiraceae; genus JAHDCE01. Next base: position 4,287 of record JAHDFN010000098.1, read on the forward strand.
AACGGCCGTTAACTCAATCAGTGACCCGGTAATGACCGGGACACGTACAGCCATAGCAAACAACTTGCCTTTTGTTTCCGGCAAAACCAATGCCAAGGCTTTAGCAGCTCCGGTGGTGGTAGGAACGATATTCACGGCAGCAGCCCTCGCCCTTCGCAAGTCACTATGTGGAGCATCCTGAATCCTTTGTGCAGCAGTATAGGAATGTATGGTTGTCATGTTCCCTTGAACGAGTCCCCAATTTTCTTCAATGATTTTTATTACAGGAGCTAGGCAATTGGTCGTACAGGAAGCATTCGAAAAATAATCCTTTTGTCTAGTAATCAAATGATCATTTACTCCTAGTACAATGGTCGTGAATCCGTCCCCTTTCGCAGGTGCTGAAAGAATGACGTTTTTCGCCCCTGCTTTCTTATGTAATGAAGCTTTTTTACGACTTCTGAATACACCGGTACATTCTAAGACAACATCAACCTCCAACTTCCCCCAAGGCAAATCGGCAGGATTACGGTCAGAATAGGCATTGATTATTTTTCCATCTATCGTAATAGAATTATCGGTATAACTAACCTTACCGGGAAAGACGCCTTGGGCCGAATCATATTTGAAAAGATGAGCCAGTGTTTTATTATCCGTCAGGTCATTGATGGCTACGACGTCAACATCGGCTCTTCCAAGTAGATTCCTTAAAGTCAACCGGCCAATCCTTCCAAAACCATTGATAGCGATTTTTCTAGACATATCGAATTCTTATTGCTTGATTTGTAATATAATTCCAACTACCATTCATGGAAATTGTTTAAAAATGATTCAACAATTAGATTGCAAACCACTTTTTAAACAACTTCATGATATAAATTATGGTAGCAGGGCAAAAGTAAGTATTATTAGAATCAGATGCTTAGCTTTATATTTTCGGACTCAAAAAAACATATTTTTGAAAAAAGATCCTAGAATTCGTAAAATAGGAAGAATCCATTATCCCAATGAAGATGGCTTCTTTATCAATCCCTTGAAAATAGAAGATATTCAGGAAGAATATAAAACCGTTTTGGATGCGATCCTCAAAGGCTACGAATCCCATTTTGAAGATACCACCCATAGTATTTATATCAGAGGAAGTGTGGCCAAAGGGATGGCCGTCCCCTATATTTCAGATGTAGATACGATTGCCATCTCACATCTGGAAATAAGTCGGGAGATGAAAGAATTGAGAAGCCCGATCATTAACAATATCATTCAAAAAAATCCTTTTGTCAATGGAATTGAAATGCATTTTATTCCAAAGAAAGAGTTGTTGGAAAAAGAACACCTTCAATTCCTTCTGAAAACACAATGCTTATGTATCAAGGGAGAAAACTTGAATCTGATTTTACCAGAATTTAAAATGGGACGGGCGGCATACGCCCACACCTCCACTTTGAAAGCAGACATTCAAGAAATAAAAGAATATTTTACCCAGGAAAATCAAGAAGAAGAAACCATAGATATTTGTAGTTGGATCATGAAAAGAATAGTGAGAACCGGCTTTGAGTTGATCATGGAAAAGGAAAACAGCCATACCCGGGATCTTTACCCCTGCTACGAATTATTTTCCAAACATTATCCCGTTTATAAATCGGAAATGTATGAGGCTTTGGTCCTTTCCATTTATCCGACAGATAACATTCAAAAAATAATAAATACCATCGAATCCCTGGAAGGAATTCTTTTGGAAGAAACAGGAAAGATAATCGCAAAATGGGAAACCTGAATTTAAGCCGTTTTGTTATTTATTAAGGTTCTATATTTGTGAACCTTTGCATCCAAAGCAATCACTCAATCATAACTGATGAATTTAAAAATCATATCTGCCGGTGCCGGAAGCGGCAAGACATATCGGTTGATGATGGAGATGGTCAATCTCCTCAAAAGCGGGAAGGTAAAACCGGAAGGTATTATTGCTACGACTTTCACAAAAAAAGCCGCTGCCGAATTGGAAGAAAGGGTTCGGATTGCCCTTTTGGAAGAAGGACTCTCCGAACTTGCAGACCGGCTGACAGGTGCATTGATCGGAACAGTCCACGGACTAGGGGTGAAACTCCTTAAAAGATTTGCTTTCGAAGCAGGTGTATCTCCTGCTGTAGATATTATAGCAGACGAAGATCAGGATATATTTTTCAACCAGTCCCTTTCCACCATCCTGACATTGGAAAGAGTAGAGCAAATGGAAATCCTGACAGAAAAGATGGCCCTTCGAAAAACCCTTAGGGGAGATTACGATTGGAGGAAGGATGTCAAGGGCATTGTGGATCGAGCACGGGCCAATGGATTTGATATCGAAAAATTGGAAAAGAGTAAAATCGAGTCTTTCAAGTCATTTGCCGAATTATTCCCAACTCCTTCAAAAAAGGATGCATCCACATTCGATCAAAAACTAAAGTCCCTTCTGCTTTCCTCCCTCGGCAGTTTGGATGCCAATGAGGAAGACGGAACCAAGCAAACCAATACAGCCAAGAAAAGCATCCAAAACCTTTTGGACAAAATGGGCAAGGGTGACGAATTGATTTGGCACGATTGGGTAGGCATCGCCAAATTGAAAACGGGAGCTAAAAGCCGGGAGATCATAGAAGAATTACAGGAATTTGCATGGAAACATGAAGAACACCCGCAATTCCTGAAGGATATACAGGCATTCATTTATGGTATTTTCGACATCGCCATCCATGCCATTGAAGAATACGAAAAATTCAAACAGAAGAGAGGCCTTATAGATTATATCGATATGGAAACCCATGTCAAAAGGCTATTGAAACATCCTCATGTCAATGCTGTTCTTCAAGAAGAAATAGAATTATTGATGGTAGATGAATTCCAGGATACCAGCCCCATCCAATTGGAAATATTCTGGCATCTTTCCCGGATGGCCAACCATTCGGTATGGGTCGGTGATCCGAAACAATCCATTTATGGATTCAGGGGAGCAGAACCCGAATTAATGAAGGCCATCATTCAACAAACGGGAGGCATCAGGCCGGAAGATATACAAAAACATTCCTGGCGTTCACGGGAAGATGTGGTCTTTGCAACCAATGCCCTTTTCGTTAAGGCTTTTGACGACCTTCCTGAAGATCAGGTAGCCCTCTATCCTAAAAGAAAAGCCGTAGCCGATGATGAAAGTTCTAATAATTATAACGAACCCATAGAAATGGGTACGGCTTTGATGCATTGGCATTTCGAACATGATACAGGAAAAAAAGTACCGCCGGGCAAACCTTGGATGGAAAGATGTATCGGACACAACATCCGTGAATTACTAGAAAGGAAGCCTTATGTGAATATCAAGGGGGAAGATGGTTTCAGGCCAATGCGTGCCGGAGACATTGCCATTCTCTGCCGCTCCAATAAACTCTGTCTGGAAATGGCAGAAGCCCTGCATCACCAAGGATTGAAAGCATCTATTTCAAGAAACGGGCTATTGGAAACCCCCGAAGCCAAACTCGTTCTGGCCTGTCTGAAATATCTTCTCAATCAATCGGATTCTCTTTCTGTGGCGGAAATTTCCTTCCTCGCTTCCTTCAATCCTTTGGAAGACATCATTGACAGCCGTATCAAATGGATGGAAGAAAAAGCCGAAGCCGAAACGCAGGGACTTTCTAGTCCGAAATGGGAAAAAAACAATGAATATATCCATCACTTGGATGAATTACGACCTGAAATTACAGAACTGTCCGGTGCCGAAACCCTGAACCTCATCCTTGAAGAACTCGATATCCGTCGGATTGTCATTTCCTGGGGGAATCCGGAACAGCGATGTGACAATATCGATATGTTGAGACATTTCGCCGAGAAATACGAAGACGCATGTAACCGCTTACATACAGGTGCCTCACTTGGAGGATTTTTGCTTTGGCTGAACGACCTTGCGGCCAATGAGCAGGATACACAAGGTTCAAGCGAGCAGGATGATGCCGTTAACGTCCTCACCTATCACAAAAGCAAGGGTTTGGAATGGCCTTTGGTCATCCTGCATAGTTTGGAGGATCGGCTCAGGGACAACACCTTCGGTGCCAATGTGGTTTCTGTATCCGATGAAATCGACTTGGATAATCTTTCGGAAGGACGCCATATACGATTCTGGCAACATCCATATGGCGCCCGATTCAGTAATACGCACCTCCAAGTCCGATTGGAGCAAAGCGAAGTCAAAAAAGAATCCCTTGCCAAGGCCCTAGCTGAAGAAGCCCGCTTACTGTATGTTGGGGTTACCCGGGCAAGGGATTATCTCGCTTTTGTATCTCGGAAAAAATCTACGTCATGGCTGAATCGTACTTGGCATGGCGCCGAAAACTCAAGCCAACCCACATTGGACATCCAGTCCTTCGAATCGCCTTGGATATGGAAAGGCAAAGTACTTCCTATGGCAACCGATATACAGATACAACCTAAATTGCTTCCCACCCATCCGAGTAAGAAAGAACAAATCATCAGTCAACCTGAACGTTCGGGAAAATCCGATTTGGTACGCCCCTACCATATTGATGCGGAAAAGGATAATTTCCAAAATGAATTCAAACTGAAATATATTCGACAAACCCATATCGGTACGCCTATTGCTATTCCTGAAGAAATTTCTCCTTTTGTAATAGCCAATGCCCTCCAATCTTTTCTTTCTTTCGACCTGCCTATCTATGATGCAAAAAGGAAATGTGAGGCTGCAGAAAAAATTCTTGAACGATATCATTTGAATGAAGAAATAGATTTTAATACATTCGCCCATCATGCTACACAATTCACTACTTGGATAGATGAAAATTTCCAACCGGAAAAATGGCACAAACACTACCCTGTCCAATTAATCAAGGATCAAAGGAAATTCAATTCCACCATTGATTTATTATTGGAAAACAATAACGAATTTATCGTAATTCAGAATTCTAATTTCAACGGAAATCATAAAAAGTGGAAAAGCAAAACCCAAGAAGTAAGCACTTGGTTTTATTTAAGCCACTTAGCACTAAAACACGTTTATCCGGAAAAAAAGATCCGGTTTTTCATACATTTCTTATTAAAATCAGGAATTCAGGAATTCAATATTGAAGAAAAGAATTACCAAAAAGCAATGGATATATAATCTCCCGAAAAACCATCATGATAAAGGTACTCGTCATCAGTGATTATAGAACGACCTTAACGGTCAGACCCGAAGCCGAAATCTTCATCGGACTAGCAGGTTTGGGGTTCGACATTACCATCATGACTTTCAAAGATTGTGAATACAATGAAAAATTCAGGAATGCAGGCATAAATATTATTCCTTTCCATCCAGAAAACAAAATGGATTTAAAGGAGATCAAACTCATTAAAGAGGAATTAATCCAAGGGCAATACGATATCATTCATTTATTCAACAATAAAGCAATAGTCAACGGGATTCAGGCGGCAAAAAAACTACCGGTTAAAATAGTACTTTACCGAGGCAGCGCCGGACATATCAACTGGTATGATCCTACAACCCATTTAAAATTCCTACACCCCAAAGTGGATAAAATCATTTGCAATTCCAAAGGTGTAGAAGAGCATTTACACCGCCAACGTTTTTTCGACAAATCCAAAACCGTCGTCATTCCCAAGGGGCATTTATTAGCATGGTATGCTGATGAAAAACCTATTGATTTAACCTCCCTAGGTATCCCTGATTCTGCCTTGAAAATCATTTGCGTAGCAAATAATAGGAAAGTAAAAGGCATAGAACATCTTCTAAAAGGATTCTCCTTATTACCACCTGAAAAAAACATACATTTGATCTTATTGGGCAAGGATATGGATAATGCTGCCAACAGAAAATCCATTCCCCCGAATTCCTTACAAAAAAAAATACATCTAATTGGCTACCAAGAAAACCCACTTCCTTTTGTAGCGGCATCCCACGTTGCAATATTGACTTCTTTAGAACGGGAATCCCTGACAAAAAGCGTTATTGAAGCAATGGCCCTGGGAAAAGCCCCCATCATCACAGACCTGCCCGGCAATAGAGAATTGGTGACTCATGAAGAGAACGGACTCCTTATCCCTACTCAAAACCCTAAGGCACTTGCACATGCCATATTAAAGTTGTACAACAATAGGAATCTAATTAAAATTTACGGAGAAAAATCCAAGGAAAGAATAAGACGGAAATTAAATAACAAGGTAGCCATCTTAAAAACCAAGGAACTATATGAAGAATTGGTTTACTTACAGAAAAACAAAAAATAATTCATTTGAAATCCACCTCCCACATATCATTACCCTCTGAACTATCTTTCCGATTCGATACTTTCCTAAACAACATCCCACAAGGATTTTCCAAAGAAAAACAAAATACCGATTCATTTGAAAACAGTGAAAAATTATTTTATTTATTGGGAGATTTCCTTTCCGATCTTTCTTCTGTTTTCCCAATTGAGTTTAAAGATGAATTCATATTTAGCAAAGAACATCGCAATCATACCCCCCATGAATTTCCAATGGATTCATATTTCTTGGATGCCAAAAACGAACTTTTCAATTACCAAGTAAAACTCATCCGAGAATTCAATGGACATATGGGATATTATGAAGACGATATTAATGCTGAATTTATTTACGGGGATAAAAAATGTGTACTTTCCTGTTATCTATTTATTTCCAATGAAATGAAAATAGTATCCGAGAATATCGATCAGGAAGAACACAATAGGATTATAAAATCATTCCAAAAAAAAATTAATGAATAAATGTCAGATTTAATCGAAATAAAGGCACGCTGTACCCAACATGAATTCATCCGAAATAAATTACTAGAACTTAAGGCCGACTTCAAAGGGATGGATCATCAAATCGACACCTACTTCAACGTACCGAACGGCCGATTGAAGCTAAGGGAAGGAAACATCGAAAATAATTTAATCCATTATCATAGAAAAAATCAAAAAGGGCCTAAGCATTCCATAGTTAGTTTATACCAAAACAAACCCGGCAGCATTTTAAAAAAAATACTATCCGACTCCCTAGGAATATTAACCGTTGTAGATAAAAAAAGAGAAATCTTTTTTATCGGAAATGTGAAATTCCATATTGATATTGTGAAAGGACTCGGCTCATTCGTTGAAATTGAAGCGATAGATCGGGATGGAAATATCGGCATTCAAAAATTGGATGAACAATGTAAATACTATATGGAATTATTAAGTATAGAAGAAGAGAATCTTATCGATTGTTCTTATAGTGATTTATTAATTGAACAATAAAAAATGAAATCAATTATTATCAGAGAACCCTTCAGGGAGGATACTAAAGAAATACATGAATTATTCCTTACTGTCATCCACGATGCTTTTCGGAAAGAAATGGAAAATCCCGATTTTGACGAAGTCATATCCGAAGTAGAACAACAGAAAAAGAATCTCGATAATTATTTCACGACGAAAGGAAAAGATGAATTTTGCATTATCGCCTTATCCGAAAATATCATTATCGGTACGCTTTCTTTCGGTAAAGCACAAAATATGATACTGAAGCATATGGATAGTTCACTTCATCATTTACCTGAAATAAAAACCGCCTATGTCCTACCCGACTACCAACATCAAGGCGTCCTAAAGAATCTTTACAAAGCCCTTTTCAACGAATTGACAAACAGAGGGTACGAAGAAGCACTTCTGGATTGCGGTTATCAAATCGCAAGTGGAATCTATCATAAAAAATTAGGTGCTCCCACCCTACGGCTTCCCGACCATTGGGGCAAGGGAATCCATCACAACTTCTGGAAAATCGATTTACATTCCGATATTTTCAAAAATATCTGAAAATTTTTTAACACTGATTATCAATTAGTTATGTGCAATTTCAATCAAAAAATGATTTAACATATGTAACTTTTCTGATTTTATGCGTTATAAAGATGTAAGTGTTGTTTTTGGTAGTAATTGTTTCCTATCCGGATTTTCTCCTTTTTTAGACCGAGTGGTCGCGTTATAGATAGTGTTTACCAGAATTTTACGGGTCCGATCGATTCGGGGTTTTCCTAAATCCCTTTTCGGTCATTTCAAACGAGATGGTTCATCCGATGTTGAGGATGGAGGATCTAGGATTGGAAAATCAGAAGGACACAAGTTCCCAATATCGGGGAAGAGGTGTTTTTTCAAGAGATTCCAAGTGTCCGGTACTACCCTATCTCCTGTAAATCTGTATTGTATGAATTTTAAAAAGAACGTAAAATTAAAAGCAAGGGAGAGCAGAGCCACGAACAGTGATTTTTACAACTTGTTCCGTCCCATTGCACCTAGTATCGACATCATAGGTAAAGTGGCACAGGTCATAAGTGCATTGACTGAAGGAGTCACTATCTGGCATATTACGCAAAGTGAAATGTCCGGTAATTCGAAACTCCTTTCCATCACGGTATCCATCATTGCCATGATTCTGGTGATTGCCGTTTTGGAATTGGGAGGCAGGAAATTCCTTCAAGTCCTAACGAGGGCATTGGTATGGAAGCGTCTTAAAAACGCTTGGTATATCGCTTTGTTCTCAATTGTTTTAGCCATCACGGCAGGCATGGGCATTTTGTCTTTCAATCTTTCGACCAACGGCATACACCAGGCTTTCGTTTCGAATGTACCGGTGGTTGCCCAATTCGATGCTTCCGATTTAAAGAAGGAATACCGGATGAATGTCAAGGAAATTTCCAACCGTTTTGATAATGATTTCAAAATGATTCGGGACAATTACCAAGACAGGCTCAAGAGTACTGCGGAAAATTTCGACGCTCAAATCAAAGCGGCGACACTCAAGGAGGATTCCTATAACCGCAAGTACAAAAAAGGTGCGAAATGGGCTAAGAGCCACGTCGAAAAATATGCCAAAGCAGCCGGTAAGTTGGAAACCGAAAAGACTTCCATCATTTCCGGCATCCAATCGGATCATTCCAAGAAATTGGATGCTTGGCAGTCCAAGAAGGACAAGGCATTGAAAGTGGAAAAAGATCGCTTGGACAAAGCCGTGAACAAAGGAGAATCCGCTATGATGAAAATCCATGAATCGAAGCATAAGAAAGCTTCTTTCTGGGGCAATCTGTTCTCCTTTTTCGTAGGATTCAGTGTCATATTGGCCTTTATCTGTATCGTGAGTGTAGAGGTTTACCGAAGGGGTGCAGGTATCGAAGTCACCTATCAGGAAGAAGAAAAGGATCGATCGATCCTCGAAATTTTCTGGTACGGTTTAAAAGATAGGCTCGATGCTTTTTTCCGAAGGAAAGCGGAAAATTTCGCTAAGGTGAAACATACTCCACAAGGTACCGGAGCAATAGGATTCAACTACCCAAGCCCGGCGGCAAAGACCGGCAGGGATGAATACCTGACCTCCAAAGATGGTATCTAATAATTTCCCCCCGGGTTTCCGGGGGGATTTTTTTTATCTTGTGGCCCAATGATTTCCATTTGCATTCCCATATATAATTTTGATGTGAAACCTCTTGTTTCCGAATTGGACCGGCAAGCCGGTCAATGTGGAATTGATTATGAGTTGATTTTAATAGATGATGCCTCTGCGGAAAAACACAAGAAGGGGAATAAGGACATTTTCAAAAAATATAATTACACCGAATTATCTGAAAATATAGGCAGGGCAAGAATCAGAAATCTTTTCCCCGAAAAAGCCAAATACGATTATCTTCTTTTCTTGGATTGTGATTCCTTGATTATCCGGAATGATTTCATTCAAAAATATGTAAATGAAATTTCCAATGCTGAAAAAGATATTATTTGCGGAGGTAGAATCTATGAGAAGGAAGCCCCGGGGCGGAATAGATATTTGAGGTGGAAATACGGTATCCAAAAGGAAAGCCAATCGGCAGAAGTCAGAAAACAATTCCCGAACCGGTCTTTTATGACCAACAACTTTTTAATCCGAAAAAATATTTTTTCCAATATCAGATTCGAAGAAAGTCTTTCCCAATATGGACACGAAGACACCCTGTTCGGATATGAATTGAAAAAGGCCGGAATCCCTATCACACATATTGACAATCCTACAGGAAATGGTGATATAGAAGAAAATGGAATTTATCTTGAAAAAACAAGGAAAGGACTTTACAACCTAGCTTATATCACCAAACTTTTGAACTTCGATGAAGATTTCATATCTGAAGTGAAATTACTTGATTTCTATGCTAAAATGGAAAAATCCGGCATGGCCGGATTTTTCCATTTATTATTCAGAATTTCAAGATCCATTTTGGAATTCATACTTAAAAAAGGAATTGTATCTTTACCTTTATTCGATTTTTACAAATGGGGTTATTTGAGGGAAGGAATGAAGCACAAGCAATAATTGTTGAAAAAGAATAAAAAACATATCGCATTTTTCGACTCAGGGGCAGGAGGCTTAACCGTTTTATACGAGGCCATTAAAATCCTACCGAACGAACATTTCATTTACTTCGGAGACACTGCCAATACACCCTACGGAACAAAAAAGAAAAAGAAAATCAGGAAACTGGTACACAAGGCAGTT
>JAHDFN010000099.1 GCA_020628145.1 Saprospiraceae bacterium
AGTATATCCCCCACATGCACTTCCCCTTTGGGAATCTTAATATATAACAGAAAGCCATCGGTTTCCGCTTCCAATTCCATTACGGATTTATCCGTTTCAATCTCCAACAATACATCTCCCTTCTTCACTTCCTCCCCCTCATATTTCAACCATTTCAAGACAACAGCTTGTTGTTGTTCTTCGGAAAATGCCGGTAGTTTCAGGATTTGGGCCATAAGTATGTTATAATAAAAATCTGAAATCGGGTCAAAAATAACCTAAATTGGACTTATTCCCAATCAAAAAAAAACTTTATCGAGATAAGTGTAGTAGCTATTACCGTATCCATCCTTTAAGATGTGTAGCCATAAAGCATCCGGATATGATCGGAGGTAAGGAATTATTATTAATTTTGCAACCATTATGAATTTTTCATCAAAACTCATGGAACAGGCTGTTGAAGCATTCGCAGGGCTTCCGGGAATCGGCAGGAAATCGGCTCTGCGGTTGATCCTTCACCTTTTAAGCAAGGAGCAGACTGATGTCGAAGGCTTTACCCAGGCGATTTTGGATATGAAAAAAAATATTCGTGAATGCAATCACTGCCATAATCTTTCCGATAGGGAAATCTGCTCGATTTGTGACGATTTGCACCGTAAGAACGATGTCCTTTGTGTGGTTGAGTCCATCAGGGATGTGATGGCTATCGAAAATACCGGACAATACCGGGGACTTTATCATGTTTTGGGTGGGGTCATCAAACCTATTGAAGGCATCGGCCCCGATCAATTGAATATCGATTCATTATTGGAAAGGATAAAAAAAGAAAAAACCAGAGAAGTGGTCATGGCCATAAGTCCGACCATCGAAGGGGAGACGACGACTTATTACATATCCAAACAACTCAAGAATACTTCGGTGAAAATAAGCACTATTGCCCGAGGGGTTTCTTTTGGAGGAGAATTACAATATGCCGATGAGTTGACCCTGGGGCGTTCGATTGTCGCTCGTACACCATATAATATTTCTGACTAGACTAGACATCATACATGAAAAAACATATTGCCACCCTCATTTTATTCCTATACCTGCTCACACCGGTGATCTCGCAGGATCCACTTGATTATCGAGAATATTACATTGGTACAGGATATAGTATCGGATGGGCACAATTCGGGCCATTAAATTCCATTTTGGATCAATACAATGAAAATAATACTCAGGAGATCGAATTCGGCAATATCCATATTCCCAATGGTTTTGCCTTTAGTTTGGGTACACATATCAGCATTTTTAATTTCGAAGGTGGTTTTTCGCAGCGACAACAAAGGAAGAAAACCGAATTTTCAGCCAACAATATATTGATGAGGAGGGATAGCCGCCTACGAATCAATACATTTTTCATCGGAGCAGGGGTGTTTTTCCCGACTACGACCCGCTTCGGATTCGGAACGGATGTTTACTTGGATAGGCATACCATCAGGCTCAGCACCCGTGAGGGGGAAGAAGACAGAATTTCCCGAGCCGGTTTCATAAGTCCTTTACGTGAAAAAAGATATGGTCTGACTTTCGACCTTACTTTTTATTTCGGACAGATGGATGATCATGGCACCAAATTAATGGTTAAACCTTTTTATAGTTTTATTTTCCGGGGCATCGATGCCGCTCCTTTTAACGAAGTGTTGAATCAGGATACTTCCGGAGAATCCCTGACCGGCAATTATTCACATGTCGGATTAAAATTCATCATTACCTATTCTGTGGTCAGATAAATGAAATTATCGGTTGTCATTGTCAATTATAATGTCCGGCATTTTTTAGAGCAGACATTATTATCCGTTTACAAGGCGGCCGAAAAAACAGAAACGGAAATATTTGTTGTCGATAATAATTCAGTTGATGATTCGGTAAAAATGGTGGGGGAAAGATTTCCTGAGGTTCATTTAATTGCCAATAAAAACAATCCGGGATTTTCTTTTGCAAACAACCAAGCCATCAGACTCGCACAAGGTGAATATGTTCTTTTATTAAATCCAGATACCGTTGTCAACGAAGACACTTTCGAAAAATGTGTAAACTTCATGGACACCCATCAAGATGCCGGTGGCCTCGGTGTAAAAATGATAGACGGCTCAGGAAAATTCCTCCCTGAATCGAAGCGGGGATTCCCTTCCCCATTTGTGGCTTTTTGTAAAACATTCGGTCTTTCCAATTTTTTTCCAAAATCGAAATTATTCAACAGATACCACTTAGGATATTTGGACATTAATGAAACCCACAAGATTGACGTATTATCCGGAGCATTTATGATGCTTAGAAAAAAAACATTGGATGAAGTCGGATTATTGGATGAAGCCTTTTTTATGTACGGAGAGGATATTGACTTATCTTATAGAATAAAAAAAGCAGGATTTGAAAATTATTATTTTTCGGAAACAACCATTATCCACTATAAAGGAGAAAGCACAAAAAAAGGCAGTCTTAATTATGTAAAGGTATTTTATAACGCCATGATTATTTTCGCCAAAAAACATTTCACGGGAACGAAAGGGTCCCTTTTCATTTTGATGCTACAGGCTGCCATTTATTTCCGGGCCTTCATGACCATCGTTTCCAACTTTTCCAAGAAAGCATTATTCCCCACCCTCGACGCTATCATTATTGTAGTCGGATTATTTTTCCTAAAGGATTTCTGGGCGAACTATTATTTCAAAGATCCGAACTATTATGATTCATCATTCCTTTGGTTCAACATCCCTTTATATACTTTAATTTGGATTTTTTCCATTTTTCTAAACGGCGGATACGACGATATAAAAAGTCTAAGAAGACCTGCCCGAGGATTAATTTTAGGCACAGTTTTATTGGCGGCGATATATGGATTTCTGGATTTGCAATTCAGGTCGTCAAGAATGCTCATCATTCTTGGTTTTTTTTGGTCATTCATTGCCATTTTATCCGGAAGAATCATTCATCATTTTATTCGACACAAGAACTTGAACATAGGCCACACCCCTCCTAGCAATCTTGCCATTGTCGGAACAAATGAAGAAGTCAACAGAACAATGTCTCTTCTGCAAAATGCGAGGGTGAATAAAAACATTATCGGAACGATTCCTCCCGGAGAAAAAGACAACACCAAAAGTTCACTCGGTCGTTTCTCCCAACTGGATGAAATAGTGCGGATTTATAAAATCAATGAAATTATTTTTTGTTCCAAGGACATCAGTTCGGAAAAAATAATGAATGCCATGACCCGTATCGGGCCGGAAGTACAATATAAAATACTTCCCGAAAAAAGCTTGAGCATTATCGGCAGCCATTCCAAAAATCAATCAGGAGAACTTTACACGATAGACATAGAATACAAAATCAACAACCCCATTCAAAGAAGAAACAAAAAGCTACAAGACACTTTCCTTGCATTTTTATTTTTAATTTTCGTTTTCGTTTTATTCTTTTTCATAGAAAAAAAATACGGATTCCTTAAAAATATCTTCAGTGTGATTTTCCAGTCCAAAAGCTGGGTAGGCTATCACCCTTCAGAAGAATTATTATGGAAATTACCTAAAATAAAACAAGGCGTCCTTTACCCCACCCATGCTTTCGATTTAAACATCAAAGACACCCCAACGATTGAGCGACTCAATTTTTTTTATGCAAAAGATTACACACCTAACGAAGACCTCAGCATCATCTGGAAGGGATTCAAACATCTAGGAAGATAAAAAAAACAGAGCGAATTTTCCACTCTGTTTTTTTTATCATCACTAGAAATTTATTTTTTCAAAACCTTAAAGACCGCTTTTTCGTTTTCATCATTTTCCAATTCGATAAAATAAATTCCCGAAGGGAAATCCAAATCAAATTCATAACGGCTTTGGTTATTTAACCTTTCCGTCCACAACAATTCCCCCAAAACATTTCGAACAGAAAAACTCAATTCTTTTTGGCTTGACATTGTCAAATCCAATTCTACCCGACCGTCGGTGGGATTTGGATGCAAACCAATTTCAGACGCCCATTGATGCTCTTGGGTATTCACTGAAAAGAACAAATAACAATCGGAAACTCCGACACAATTACCATCTGTAATCTGCACCGCAAAATTCCCATTAATGACAGGATAAATATTTTGATCGGTTGCTCCCGGAATAGGAATAAAATCATCATCACAATCCAACCATTGATATTCTACGTCAGTAGCATTGGCAATCAAATCGGAACCGGTTTCTTGGACAGACACATCCACATTTTCGATATTAAGATTAATGGTAAAAACACTATCACAACCATTTGCATTTTCTACCATATCAGAATATGTTCCACTTGTTGTCCATACAGAACCACTTGGTGACGTATAACTATCGCAAGCATTTACAATCCAATTTACTTCAATATCTCCGTCAGGTAGATTCATAATTTCAGCATCCATCCAATTCAATCGCTGACTTATCCAATTTTTCAAATTATTTATTTCTTCCTCATAAGTCGCAGGAGTTGCCGGGTTCGGCCAAACATAAGTTCCCAAAATATCCCATTTTTCAAAATTCCTTTCCTGTGACTCATCCAATTCCAATGCCTTAGCATCGATATAATCGAATAAATAACTTTCAGATAAAATATCCCCCCTCAATTCATTCCAACGACATTTCAAATGCTCACGGAAATTCGGTTCATCCAAAAACAAACGACTCCACCAGAATGGAATTCCACTATCACAATTTTCAGCAAACATCCAACCCGAAGCATTATTTCCCTGACAATAATCGGCATTGAACCAAGCGAGATTAAAATCCCAAAAAGGCCCCATCGTTAATTTTCCGTTTTTACTATCCTTATCCTTATGGAAATATGTACTTAGACGATAAGCATCCACATTCTTACCCAATTCATTCAAAATGAAAAAATCAACAAACGAACCTACATCCGCATATTCAGAATAATGTTTCCCAACACCATTCGTAAAATCGGGAGAAGACAAAGCATCTTCGAAACCGCCTACATAATCCTTAATATATTGTAATTGTTCGGGTGTAATATTTTCCTCCTTAGGATAGACATGCTGGAAATATGCCTTGTTTACATTACCGACCAGATTATAGTCAGACAACCATCCTCCTTCGTCTCCCTTATCTATTTTAAGGATATAACCGCCGGTTAATTGATCCCCTGAAATATCATCCAAGGTCAAATCAGCAATATCCACCCTGCCGTTTTCTTTTTTGATCCTTTCCATCAAAACATACAAACCCATGTATTCTCCATTTACAATCAGTTCCACATGGCGGGTACGGCTCGAATACCATCCCATATCCCGTGCAACTTTCATAGTCAGATCATTTCTCAAATGGGTTTTATCTGAATAAGGGCCGTGAAGTACCCAGTCTTCTTCTTCCGGCATTCCGAGTAAGGAAGCATCAATTTCATTACCCCCCGCATTCGCCGTCTCTATCGAATAACTTTTCTTATCAAAAGAAAGGGAGGATTGCCCTCTAAATTTCACCTTGCCATAACCGTAATAATGATTGTATGGATCGTCTAGGAAGTTCCTTTCGCCCGGGCCGTTATAAACGATTCCGATTTGGGAAACGATTTGGGTATTTTCTAAAATTGCCTGACCATTGGTATTGAAAAAAACCAAGGGCAGGTTGGATGACTCGAATATTGTCGGTGGGTCGGGTGGGTCGGGAGCATCACCAAAGCTCAATGACCATCCTATCAGGGTTCCCTCATCTTCAAAGGGATAATGATCCTCTAAATACAATAACCATTCACCATTACCATCCTGACCATTATTGACATCCGACAAATTCCCATCCGGCAAAAACTGACCTGTGAAGGGGGGGGTTCCATTTTGAATCGGAACCGTTGCAGACATGGAAAAACAAGTATTCTGGTAGTCATCCCCATCGTCACCATGTCGGTTACTCAAAACCACCATCGTACCATCTGGAGCAATAAGCGCTATTTCCAAATCATCCAGCCAAGTATGAGTTATATTTACACAGACTTGTACAAGGCCGTTCTGATTATCGAGATTAGCCGGATCCAGTCCTACAACGAAAATTGGAAAGGTTGAAAAACTTCCATCATCGGCAATGGGACCGCCAGTCCCTGTAAAGGTCTGGGCTTTCAATAATGAGGTTAGAAGTAGGCCAATAAATAAGAGATATAGACGCATCTTTTTCTTTTTTGGAAAAAAGATACACTATTAATCAAGTCTTGACCAAACATATTGATAAAATTGCCTAAAAAGAGACAATTTCAATTCAATTAGTCGGAAAGCAAGCGATTTCCAATGGTAATGATTTCTGCAAAAACACCGGCTGCAGTCACCTCGGCACCGGCTCCTGGCCCTCGGATAACCAAAGGTCTATCCTTGTATCTTTCGGTAGTGAATGCAATCATGTTATCGCTTCCTTCCAAAGAATAAAACGGATGTGAAGCATCTACGGATTTTAATCCGATGGAAGCTTCTCCATTCTCCAGGGTGGCGATAATTCTCAGCTTATGACCTTTCTTCTCCGCTTCCTTTCTCAAATTATCGAAATAATCATTTTCCTTTTTCAATTCCCCGAAAAATTCATCTACGGTAGGTGCAGCCATACAAGCATCAGGAAGTACGGGTTTGATTTTTATATCATCACTTTCCATCGGATAACCGGATTCCCTCGATAGAATAAGGATTTTCCGACTGACATCCTTTCCACTCAAATCCGTTCTGGGATCCGGTTCCGTATATCCGGCTTTCTGGGCTTCTTTTACAATGTCATAAAATGAAACACCCTCCTTGAAATTATTGAAAATAAATGACAGCGAACCTGATAAGACTCCTTCAATTTTCAAAATCGTATCACCGCTGTTCATCAGATCGCTCAATGTGGAAATAACGGGAAGCCCTGCACCTACATTGGTTTCATACATGAACAATACATTCCTTAATCGGGCAATATTCTTTACTCGACGGTATTGCAGATAACTGGACGAAACGGCAATCTTATTCGGAGTCGAAACGGAGATGCTCGCATCCAGAATACTTTCATAATATGCCGAAACATCCGCACTGGCCGTGTTATCCACAAAAATACTGTTCTGTAAATTCATGGCCTTCATTCGACTGACGAAATCCGCCAAGGATTCCATCTTATCGGATTGATCTTCCAAGTCGGATTTCCAATTTTCCAAATCGATTCCATTTTCATCGAATAGCATTTCCCTACTATTGGCCAATCCTACGATTTTGATTTCCAGTGCCTGATTTTTCCTTAATGCCTCTGCCTGTTCCCGAATCTGATTGATCAATGTTCCACCAATCAATCCCACACCGACCATGAATAAGTGCAGCGATTTCGCATCAGAAAGGAAAAAGGCTTCATGCATGGCATTGAGGGCCTTTTTCTCATCCGTACTTTTTATCACCGTAGAAATATTCAATTCGGACGATCCTTGGGCGATGGCAACGATATTCACACCGTTCTTACCCAATGCATTGAATAACCTTCCGGCAACACCCGGACGGGTTTTCATGTTTTCACCGATAACAGCAACAACCGATAAATCATTTTCCACTTTAATCGGATCAATCAGATTCGATTGTCTTTCGAATTTGAATTCTTCTTCAATGGCGTGGACAGCTTGAGGCACCTGTTCCGGCTTGATGGCAAAAGTGATGGATTGTTCGGACGAGCCTTGGGTAATCAAAATGATATTGATTTTTGAACGACCTAATGCTCCGAACAATCGAGCAGAAATCCCGGATACCCCGACCATGCCTCTACCCTGCAATGTCAATAGGGAAATCCCACTAATGGACGTTACGCCTTTCACCGGATTCTTACCGTCATCATGTTTTTCAGAAACCAATGTTCCGATAAAATCCGGATTGAATGTGTTTTTAATATATAATGGGATTTTTTTATCCAAAGCCGGTTGGAGTGTCGGTGGATAAATCACCTTGGCGCCGAAGTGGGACATTTCCATCGCTTCGGCATAGGTCATGGAATCCATTGTAAATGCCTTGGATACTTTCCTCGGATCAGCAGTCATCACACCATTCACATCCGACCAGATTTCTATGGAATCGGCATCCAGTGCAGCAGCAAAAATCGAACAGGTAAAGTCCGAGCCTCCCCGCCCCAATGTTGTGGTGATTCCATCGGCCGTTTTACCCACGAAACCGGTTATCACCTGTACTTCCTGATGTTTATCGAAATATTCCTTGATATCGGAATAGGTTTTTTCAAAATCGACTTTGGCAGAACGGAAATTATCATTCGTGCAAACAACTTTCCTTGCATCCAGATAGGATGCATTAATTCCGTGTTGTTTCATCACATGTGAGATCAAATAGGCTGAATTCCTTTCTCCAAAGGACAGGACGTGATCCATCGTCCTATCCGAAGCTTCCCCCAACATGGAAATCCCTACCAACAGATTTTCCAAATCCTTATGGTTCTCTTCCATATCTTTTAAAATGGGAGCTTGGTTTTCCAGAGAGATCAATTCCTTGACTGCTGCAATATGCCGCTCTTTGAATTCTTTTAATTTTTCACGAAAAACGCCATCGTTTTTTTCAGCAGCTTCACTCATTCCGATCAAAGAATCCGTAACGCCTCCGAAAGCGGAAAAAACAACTGCGAATTTATCCCCTCGGGAATAATACCCTTTGAGTATGTCGATGATTTGTAGAATCCTTTCCGGTTTGGCCACCGACGATCCTCCGAATTTCAAAACTTTCATATCCGGTATTCAATAATTATCTGTCCTATGGACTTTAGAAAATAAGGCTTTTATACAAAAGCACACAAATTATAATAATCCGTAATGTTTACTAACAAAAACTGTGTCAAAAATCAATCCGTTCTCTATTTCAATGGGTATTATACTCAAACATTTACCTTTCATCCTTTCACAATAGCTGTTCGATCAATCCCCCATACACCACCCCTTCATTGAACCTATCTTGTAAGCAGATCCAATAAAATTCGATAATTATGAAAAATCTACACACTGTTCTCGTCTTAATTTTCCTAACAAATTACATGCTGGCACAAGATCCTTGCGACAAACCTCCATATGCCGAAATCGATGCCATCGGAACTCCATTTGCCTGTGACAATTTCAAAGTACAGTTGGATGCCGAGACTTTTTCTACCGGAGTAGGTCCCTTATCTTACGAATGGAGCGACGGGGTTTATGTCGGCTCTCCCGGGCAGGGTTATGTTTTTGTTCCGGATATTTATTCTGTAACGATTACCGATGCCAACGGATGTACGGCAACTGCATCTGTCAATGTATTTGATTGGATGTCTCCTCCTACTGCCATAGCCATCATAGATGCTTCAACCAACCATTTGAATTGTTATACCGATTATGCCGTATTGGATGCCAGTCCATCTCAGGGAGAAGGAGTTATTTCCTACTATTGGAGTGACGGCCTAGGTACATCCCCTTCCGTGACTGTGAATTCGGGGGGTATATACAGCGTCACCGTAACGGATTCAAATGGATGTACGGATGAGGTTTCGGTTAAAATCAGTAAGGACTTCATTCCTCCGATTGTAAAAATTTTGGAAGAGAGCACTCCTTGTAGTAATACCACTACCCTAACTGCAAATGCCAATCCGAATAACAATGTAACCTATAATTGGAATACCAATTCCCAACAATCCACCATTACAGTTACTTCTTCCGGAACATACACCGTTACTGTCACGGACAACACCAATGGTTGTTCTTCCGAAAGCAGCATAGCAGTAGAAATCGCCCCTCCATTGGAAGCTGATTTTATTGTCAAGGATCTATGTGAGGGGTTCATTCATTCCTTGGGTTCTATCCTGGTTGTTCCTACGGGAGGAGCAGCACCTTATTCCTATCAATGGAGCAATGGAGCGACGGGCAATAATATTTCATATGTAGAAGGTGGAACTTATACTGTAACCGTAACCGATAATAACGACTGTACCCTTGTCCTCACTACGGAATATGTTTCCATCTGTTGTCCGGACATACCTGAAATCACTAAAATTGAAAACGTAAAAGAATGCATAGGTTCAAGTGTCACCATCGGCCCTGAATATGTTTACGGGAACGAAGTGGATTTGACTTGGACTTATAATAGCCAACCTTATCCTGAGTATTCACAGTATATAACTTTCGACCCTTTCCTTCAATCCCATGAAGGGAAATATGTCCTCACGGTTTATAGCCCTGAAAATTGTACAACGATCCATTATGTTTATTATGTATATCCTACCTGTTGTGAACATCCACAGGCATCCACATTCCATAATGTCTGTTATGATGGTTTTGCCACTTTGGGTCCGGGTAGTAATGGCTTCCCTACTGGGACAGAATTCGAATGGATTTTCAATTCGACAAGTGTAGGAAATACGACGCCCTTGACATTAGGCCCTATCAATTCTACCCAAGCAGGATTATATACCATGACCGCCACTTTAGAAGATTGTCCTTTGTTTTCCATCACCTACAATCTGAATGTCCTCAATTGCAGAATGGCCTCAAATGAGATACTGGATGTAAGGATCTTTCCTAATCCTGTCTCTGATATTCTTTATTTGGATTTAGCCTTGGAAGAGGATATCCCATATTCAATCTGGGATATGAGCGGGCGGCAGGTTCTTAATGGCATCTTCGAAAAATATGGACATCATGGCATCGTTACCGGAAAATTAAAACAAGGAATATATATCATCTCATTCATCCATGATGGGATACCTTATCAGTCTCGATTTGTGAAGAAATAACAGAATATTTTCACCCAACCCTATGCCATATGATGAAAGGCCGTCGAGAGACGGCCTTTCCATTTCCTTATGGATTCTCTCCTTGCCAGACGACCCTTTGCGGAAATGGAATCTCAATATTGTTCCTTCGGAATTCGGCATCTATCTGGAATCGTAAATCACTTTTCACATCCTCTATCCGAATAAAATTCCTAGACCAGATATGAAGTTCGAAATTAAGGGATGAATCGGCGAATTCTACAAAACGGACAAAGCTAGCCGGTCGTTGCAACACATCCGGATTTTCATTAGCTACCTTCAATAATGTGTTTTTCACCAATTCCGTATCTGAACCATAAGCCACTCCAATAGACACCACAAATCTGACCTTATCATCATTATGACTCCAATTGATAACGTTATCAGCTGTGAATTTGGAATTAGGAACCACTATTGACGTATTATTCCTTACCTGTACGACCGAAGTACGAATACCGATTTTGGTAATCGTCCCGATAATGCCTCCCACTTCTACAACATCTCCTACCTCTACCGTCCGTTCAAACAAAAGAATCAGCCCTGAAACCAAGTCGCTGAACACTTGTTGCAATCCCAAACCGATACCGACCATCAGGGCGGCAGCACCACCGAGAATGATATCCAAATCGACATACAGGTTATTACTCAATGCCAGCAAAATGGCAACGACATACACCACATAGGAGAATATCTGATTGATGGCATATTGGCTTCCCTGATCGATATTGCTCCTTCTGTAATAACTATAAAAAACCAGATTGGTGGTTATCCAAACAATCAGTCTTGCGACAAGTATTGTGAGGACTGCCTGGAGAATATTGGAAATGGTAAAATGCCCTTTCCCGTCGATATTATGGAATTCGTAATCCAGATTGAAGGACTTCAGAATCAGAATGAGGGCAATGGTATATACTACATATTGTATCGTCTTATTCGCACTGGACTTATCATCGTCCGATTTGGTAGCCATTGCCATTTCCCTGGCACGCTCCCGTTCTTCCCTATTCGCAAAATACTTATCTATGAGTATGCGGGCAATCACCCAATCCAACAATTGGGCGAACTTGAAGACCATAAAGGCAATACAAATAATAGAAAGGTGAAAATCTATGGCTGGAGCATCTTCACGTTCCATCGTATAGAATGTATAATCCAAGCCCAAAACCTGAAGCAGTCCGACTATTGTTGCCAAACCGACAATTATCCTTAGGATACTCCTTATTTTTCTTTTCCCCTTCTCCTCTATGATCTCTTTTTCCTTGAGGTAGTTCAACAACCACCCTGTAACATATCTTGTAAAAAGGATGGCAACCAAACACAAAAGAATAGCCAACAGAATCTTCTTAACTGTTAAATTCCAGCTTCCTAATTCCCAACTATAATTTAAAAAATCCAGAATTTGTTGAAGAAGGTTTTTCATGTAAGTGTTATCCTTATGTACTTATGAGGATGCAAAAATAAGCATTAAATCCACAGTTGATAAAAAATTCCGAAACAGCCGAACGCTTAATTGTATTTTTCCTTCAGTTTTTTTCTCAGGGCGTTCATATCATCCCTGAACTGTGCAGCAGAAATAAAATCCAAATCTTTGGCTGCAGCTTTCATCTTAGATTCCGTTTCGGTAATCATCCTTTCCAACTGTTCCCGATTGGCAGCACCGACTACCGGGTCAGCAGCGATGGATGGTGTTTCGGGCTCCACATAATATTTTTCCTTCCCTCTACGGATAGATAAAATCGATTCTGAATCCAAGATTTCCTCTCTCGATTTGGTTACAGTACGGGGAGTGATTCCATGCTCCTGATTGTATGCCATTTGTTTCGCCCGTCGCCTATTGGTCTCATCTATCGTCAACTCCATAGAGCGGGTAATAGAATCGGCATACATGATAACCAATCCGTTGGAATTCCTTGCCGCCCTTCCTGCGGTCTGGGTCAGTGACTTCTGATTTCTAAGAAAGCCTTCCTTATCCGCATCAAGGATGGCGACCAATGAAACCTCCGGCAGATCCAATCCCTCCCTTAACAAGTTCACACCGATAAGCACATCAAATTCTCCAAGCCTCAAATCCCGTAGGATTTCGACCCGTTCCATCGTATCAATTTCAGAATGGATATATTTACATTTAATATTCAATTCGGCAAAATAACGGGCCAACTCTTCCGACATCCGTTTGGTCAATGTCGTTACTAGGGTCCGTTCTCCCTTTTCGGTTCTTTGATTGATTTCTTCCAACAAATCATCAATCTGGTTCATACTGGGTCGGACATCAATGGGAGGATCGAGAAGTCCTGTCGGCCGGACGATTTGTTCTACTACCACCCCCTCCGTTTTTTCCAATTCGAAGTCGGCCGGTGTGGCACTCACAAAGACCACCTGATTGGTCAGTGTTTGGAATTCTTCAAAATTCAATGGTCTATTGTCTAATGCCGAAGGGAGCCGAAAACCGAAATTGACCAAATTCATCTTTCTTGCCCGGTCTCCTCCCCACATACCTCGGACTTGGGGAAGGGTTACATGACTTTCATCGATAAACATCAGATAATCCTCAGGGAAATAATCCAAGAGACAGAAGGGGCGGGTTCCCGGTTTCCGTCCATCGAAAAAACGTGAATAATTCTCCACTCCTGAACAATACCCTAGCTCCCTCAACATTTCCAGGTCGAAAGTCACCCTTTCCTTGATTCGTTTGGCTTCCATCATCCTGGATTCACGGATGAAATATTTTTCCTGGGCATGCAATTCATCTTCGATACTTCTGATGATTTGTTTCATTCTTTCCTTAGGAGCGATATAAAGATTGGCGGGAAAAATAGCCGCATGTTCCAGACTTTCGATTCGTTTGCCTGTTTCCAATTCTATCCTTTCCACATCTTCTATTTCATCCCCCCAAAATGTAACTCGATACCCATAATCAACATATGGCAGATTGACATCTACGGTATCACCTTTCACTCGAAATGTTCCTCTTGACAAATCCTCGGAACGAGAATATAAGATATCGACCAATTGATACAATAGTGAATTACGGGTCATTTGTTTCCCCTTGTGCAATCTTATAATACCGGATTTGTAATCTTCCGGGTTTCCCATACCATAAATACATGAAACCGAAGCAACGACAATGATATCCCTCCTTCCGGAAAGGATGGAAGACGTCGCTCTCAAACGCAATTTATCTACTTCTTCATTGATCAATAAATCCTTTTCGATATAGGTATCGCTAACACTCATGTAAGCTTCAGGCTGATAATAATCGTAATAAGAAACAAAATACTCTACCGAGTTATTCGGAAAAAACTGACTGAATTCCGAGTAGAGCTGAGCCGTCAATGTTTTATTGTGGGTTAGGATTAAAGTCGGACGATTGAGTTGCTGTATTACATTGGCCATCGTATAGGTTTTTCCGGAGCCGGTCACACCTAGGAGGCATTGGTATTTTTCACCATTCTGAATTCCGCCAACCAATTCACCGATGGCCTGCGGCTGATCGCCTGAGGGGGAAAAAGGAGAAATTAATTCAAAAGCCATTCAAGTAATTTTTCAATTTTAAAAACCAAGAGTATATTCGGAATTCAGTAATGTACAATAATCTCAATTACCGGGAATCAAATCCACTTCTTCATCCCAGAATTCGCTAGCCATTTTTTCCAATTTTTGCATATCATAAATATCGTGCAGCACGTACTTGACATTTTCCCCTCCTATTTCATATTCACGTACCACCAACCCAAGTCCTTTAGTATATATTTCAGTCGCATAAATTGTATTGTCAAAATCTCCTTTTTCCAAGTGTGTAAATTCTCTTTTTTCATTGGAAGAAAAATAAATAGAAGGGATTTCTTTTCCTTTATAATTAAAAAATGTATCCCCTAGGAATTTACGTTCCCGAACCATCCTTATTTTTTCAAGTGGATCCCTTGGATCTGTAAATTTCAATTCCATTGGATAAACCCCTCCTTCTTTTTTTACCAAAAA
>JAHDFN010000100.1:0-8090 GCA_020628145.1 Saprospiraceae bacterium
ATTAGTGAAAATTATAATTCCTCTACCGTATTCAGGAATTTCTTGAAACCGACTATGGAAAATAAAATGCCAATGATAAGGAAAAACCAATTCAATAATCTTGAACCGGATAAAATCGGCTGGCTATCCATCAAATATATGACGACATGATACGAGCCGAGCAAAAGAAATAACAACCCGATGGTTGATATGAATAGGAATAAGAAGGATTGTAAATAGATTTTCATTTGAATGAATTTTGCAAATATGAATACAATCTAAAATAATTACTGCAATTTACTTAGAAAGTACAATATTTGTTTCGATGACTCACGTGGAAACATAATCCAGAGTAATTCTATCTTTTACAATGTTTCATTTTTAACAACCGCTAATAAGTGCGGGTCATACTTTCGGGAACACAGATGATAAAATCGGCTTTACCTTCATTATCTTCTGATAATTTGGAAATATCTTTTTGTGTCACAACGGAAATAGTCATGATTTTAGTCTTGGGTTTTTCTTTATGGATATACCAGGAAATTCCTTCGAAATTATCAGAATGGTATGCTCCGTTATAATGAATGAAATGTCCTTTTTCCAATAAATTCTCTGCGATAAAAAAGCCCATACAGGCATCTTTTACTGCTTGGGCATGAGGAAAATTCACCCCGCCGTGACCATCGGCAGACATATCCAATAATGCTTTATAACCCGGTAATTCCAAATCGACTTCAATCGGTAAAGGCGGCAGGAATTTCTTTGCATCATCACTCAGGTTATCCAAGGAATTCAACCCCTGGTGAAAAACCATCGATGCATATCTTCTCGGAATATTGGTTGCAACAAAGCCCGTATTTTTTTCTTTTGCAAATTCCAAGAGAGGTTTATAATCCGTTTTATAATTCGGCCAAAGACGGACTTCATCTTCAAAGTTTTTTTGTCGGATGGTTCCACTCAAATATTCATTCAATAACAATTGGTTATCCGTCTCGAACATTTCTGCTCCTAAAATAATATTGCCCCTACTCTTTTCATACATGTCTTTGGTAAATTCCAATTCCAACCAATGGGCAATCGGGTTATCATGTAATTCTCCGAAAAGAACCACATCTGATTTTTTTCCCTTTTCCAACATTTTAGAATAATCGGCTTTCCCCCCTTTTTTGTCATAGATAACATAAGCAGGTTTGTCATTAGAAAAACCGAATGACAACATAAGGGAAAACAATAAAAATTGATATTTGAAAAACATTGTTGATTATTTATGAAGAACTATCCGGTAAAATAAATAAAAGCCGAACCAATCGTATTTATTTCATAAAAGATTTCATCACATTTACCAAACCCATCTTATCATAACTCAGATGCTGGGCTCCATCTACATAAAGTGAAATACCGGTAATATAAGCCGCCATCGGACTGGCCAAAAAAGCAACCGCATTCGATACATCTTCCACTGACCCGAAACGACCCATAGGTATCGCTTTCTTTGCAGCATCGAACATATCCCTGATTTGTTGCGGATATTGTTCCAAACCCGAAGATTCTATAATCCCCGGTGCGACACAATTAATCCTGATATTAAACTCGCTCCATTCCTGTGCCAATGTCTTGGTTAGATTTTCGACACCTGCACGGGCTGCACCCGTATGTGCCATGCCCGGAAACCCCCGGAAAATATCGGCGATGATATTGACAATCGTTCCCTGTTTCTGTGGAATGAAAAAATGATTCGCCATTTCACGGGTCATGAAAAAAGTACCGTTCAGATTATTATTGATGACAGCATTCCAACCCTTGTTGTTGATGAATTCCGCTAAGGCCGGAAACTGCCCACCCGCATTATTCACCAATATATCCAAGCGGCCATGCCGTTCTTTGATGAATTGGACAAGCGAAGCGATATCTTCTTCCTTACGGATATCGCAGGGAATCGACGATACGGAACCGAAAGCATTCAATTCCTCTTCTGCCGTTTTCAATAAATCCCCCTTTCGGGAACAGATGACCACTTTCGCACCCATCAATAACATGTCCTTGGCTATCTGATACCCTATTCCGGAACGTCCGCCGGTGACTAGGGCTACCTTATCCTTAAATGTCTCTGCTTTGAACATATGGTTTTAACTAATACGTGAAATATTCAACATTTCCCTTGTTTCCTGAATGGAAGCTACTTCCCTGCCCATCATACGGGACAGCTCAACAGCCTTATCAACCAATTCTCCATTGGATTTTGCCATTTCCCCCGTTGGTAGATAAAAATTATCTTCCAATCCCACCCGGATATTGCCACCCATCATGGCAGCCAATGCATTGAGTCTCCATTGTTTTTTACTGATGACAATCGATTGCCAGAATGCACCCTCAGGTATTTGTTTGATTTGATGCAACAGGTTTTCGGGAGTAGCGGCAATACCGCCCAATACACCCATCACCAAACTATAACATGCATTATCTGGAATGAGGCCCATTTCCCGTAGCGGTTCCGCATTCCGGATATGTCCCGTATCAAAACACTCCATTTCCGGACAAACACCATTTTCATTCATCGTCTTGACTACGGTCATCATCATATCGAATGAATTTTCAAAAACGGCATTCCAGAAAAACTGTTTATGCCGCTTGGAAAATATACCATAGTTCATACTTCCCATATTGAAGGCAGCCATTTCCGGCCGTGTCGCCGGAAGGTGTTTGATCCGATCTTCTATGGACAAGCCGATAGCTCCCGTTGAGTAGTTGATAATGACTTCCGGACATCTCGCCCTAACCTCCTTTTGGATGGATTCGAAAACTTCGGTTCTCCATGATGGCCGACCGTCATCTTCCCGGGCATGGATGTGTACGATGGAGGCTCCGGCATCTACGGCACGTTTTGCTTCTTCTGCTATTTCTACCGGGGTATATGGAATATATTCACAATGTGAACGGTTGGTTGCTGCACCGGTCAGTGCTGCTGAAATAATGATTTTATCTTTACTCATGATTTATTTTATTTTAAAGACCTGTCCATACAGGTTTTCTTTTTTCTCTGAATGCCTTCAATCCCTCTTGTCCGTCCTGACTGGCAATGGTCTGCATCAGCATGGACATCAGGTATTTTTGCTCGACTCCCGAAGGTCGGATATGATCGTAGGCTTTTAGGCCGTGATGTATGGCGGTAGGGCTGTTCGATTTTAATTCTTCAATAATGGTCTCCGTGATTTTATCCACTTCTTCGGCGGAAGCCACTTGAGTGACTAGCCCGAACCGCTCTGCTTCTTCAACCGGCAGATTATATCCCCGGATACACCAATCCAATACTTTGCGGGCCGGCATTACATCCAAAAGACTGGCCATGACCTGAAAGGGATACAAACCCCGTTTTACTTCGGGTAAACCGAATTTCAAATTGTTTTGGGCAATGACGATATTGCAACCGGACAAAAAGAAAAAACCACCGGCATATACATCTCCCGTTACTTTGGCGATGGTAGGTTTACAGACTTGTTTGAATAACTGAGCGACAAGCATTTCACCCTGGGGTTGTGGGATGGTGGAATCATGTTCGGCTGCCATACCCGACATTGCCTTAAGGTCGGCACCGGCACAAAATACATTGCCTTTGGCTCCAATTGTTACAACCCAAATATCAGGGGTGTCATATGCATATTGGAAACAATAGGCCAATTCATTGATCATTTGGGGGTGGAGGGCGTTTTTCTTTTCTGCCCTGTCCAATATTATGGTCAATACATGATCTTTTTCTTCTACAATGAGAAAAGCAAAATGCTGCGATTTGAATGCAGCAATATCTTTAGGTTCGAAATATTGCATTTATTGAATCACTTTTAATAGTGTATAATCAGCTTCTATATTTTCGCCTTCGGCAACGAAGATGTCTTCGACAACTCCTTCCTCCTCGGCACAAATCGTGTTTTCCATTTTCATGGAAGAAAGAACAATCAAGCCATCACCTGATTTTACCTGCTGGCCTTTTTCTACGAGTACTTTTATGACTTGGGAAGGCATGGGTGAAAGGTAAGCCCCTTTTTCCTTTTCTATTTCCTTGATAGGAAATCTCGGTTGGATTCGCAATGTTATATTACCCATCATTTCATTATGGATATGCCAATCGTTTCCTTGTCCCACCACATTGAAACCGATTCGTTGACCATCGATTTCCAAAGTGATTTGTTCCGTATTACGGCTGACGAGTTTGACCACATATTCATCTTCTCCGATTTCAATATGGAACATACCGCCTTCTTCCCGATAAAGGAGTTTATATTCTCCATCTCCGATAAGGAAGGTATTCTGTTGTGGAACGTAGAAATTATTCCTCCAACCCGAAGGAAGCCCTTTCAGTAATTTCCTTTTGTCATTCCTATTGAACCATGATAGGAAATTAGCCGCAATACAGGCTTTATGTTTCACATCATCACCATAAGATTCCAAAATACCCAAATCCAATTCCTTGTCGATGAAATGGGTATTGTATTTTCCTTGTCGGAACAATTCATTCCTAACCAAGAGAAGAAGGAAATCCTGATTGGTTGTCATGCCCATGCAAATCAAATTCCTCAGTACATATTCCATCTTACGTAATGCTCCTAATCTATTCCTATCCCAAACAATCAGTTTGGCGATCATGGGATCGTAATAGATGGAAATACCGGCGCCTGTTTCGATGGCCGTTTCTACCCTGAGTCCTTCTACTTGGGGAACTTCCCATTTCAGGATATTGCCCGAAACGGGGAGGAAATTATTGGAAGCATCCTCGGCGTACAAACGAACCTCTATGGCATATCCTCTGCCTTTGATATCCTCTTGGCCTACAGACAAGGGATGACCTTCGGCCGCCTCTATCTGCAATTGCACCAAATCCAAGCCTGTGATTTCTTCCGTTACCGGATGTTCTACCTGCAAACGGGTATTGACTTCCAGGAAATAATAATCCCCGGATTGGTCATCATAAATGAATTCTACGGTTCCCGCATTATCATAATTGAGGGCTTTGGCTGCCGCAACTGCGGAATCTCCCATTTTAGAACGAAGTTCTTCCGACATGATGGGAGAAGGACTTTCTTCTATGACCTTCTGGTATCTCCTCTGGATAGAACATTCCCTTTCGAGGATATGAATGGCATTGCCGTGCTTGTCCCCGAAAATTTGGAATTCGATATGCCTTCCACTTGAAATGTATTTTTCAATGATCATTTCATCATCTCCGAAAGCATTGGTTGCTTCCCTTTTGGCGGCTTCAATAGCCGTTTTCAATTCGGATGCCTGATGAACGATTCGCATTCCTTTTCCACCGCCGCCGGCCGTCGCTTTAAGGAGCAAGGGAAAACCTACGTTCTTAGCTTCTGTTATCAATCGTTCCGTAGATTGGTCATCCCCCTGATAGCCGGGAATGGTCGGCACATCGAATTTTTTCATCAGAGTCTTGGCTTCCGACTTGGAACCCATAGCTTTTATGGCCTCCGTATTGGGGCCGATGAAAATGATGCCCTCCTTGTCACACCTTTCTGCAAATACGGCATTCTCCGAAAGGAAACCATATCCGGGATGAATCGCATCAACTCCGTTATTTTGAGCTATTGCGATTATCTTATCTTGATCCAGGTAGGAAGATGAAGGTTCAGGTGCTCCGATATGTATGGCAATATCGGCTTCCCTGACATAAGGGAGATCCTTATCCACTTCTGAATAGACGGCTATGCTGCGGATGCCCATTTTTTTACAAGTACGGATTATCCTTGATGCGATTTCGCCCCTATTGGCAATCAATATGGTATTGATGCTTTGCTGTTTAATGTCTCCAGACGCCATATCCTTCTGTTCCCTTTATCGGTTGATTATAAATAATTGTCATAACGAAAGCCATATAATTACGGGTTTCCCTCGGATCGATGACTCCGTCATCCCATAGTTGTGTAGTCGAATACCAAGCCGTCGCTTTCGACTCCGCTTCCATGATAAGCATGTTCCTTAGCATTTCGCCATTCGCTTCGTCATATTCTATGCCGGCTTTCTTGGCTGCGGCCTTTTGGATGATTTCCATTACACCGGCCAATTGCTTGGAACCCATCACACCTATTTTAGCATTGGGATAAGTGAATAAAAAACGGGGATTATACGACCGGCCGTTCATTCCGTAATTACCGGCTCCGTAGGAATTCCCAACCATCAAAGTGACATGCGGTACTTCGCTATTGGAAACGGCATTGATGAGTTTTGCTCCGTTTTTGATGATACCACCCTCTTCATAGGCTTTACCCACCATATAACCGGTTGTATTCTGTATGAATAGAATGGGAATATTATTCTTATTACATAACTGGATGAATTGGGCGCCCTTATTTGCCGATTCTGAAAATATCACACCGTTATTACCAATGATGCCTATCGGATAACCATGTATATGGGCCCAACCGGTAACCAATGTATTACCATATTCTTTTTTGAATTCCGAAAAATCGGAACCATCCACTATACGGATGAGCAATTCACGGATATCGAAGGGTTGGGTAATATTGGCGGGAACGACTGATAATATTTCTTCTGCGGAGTAAAGGGGGGCTTCAAAATCCGAAGGTGTAAGATGAGGGTTTGGGGTTTTTACAAACCTCATGATATCCCTAGCTATCCTAATGGCATCATATTCGTCTTCTGCGAGGTAATCACTGACTCCCGAAACCTTACTATGCATTTCGGCACCACCCAATTCTTCATCCGTAGAAACTTCATTGGTTGCCATTTTGACCAAAGGAGGACCGGCGAGGAAAACCTTTGCGGATTGTTTTTGGAAAATGGCAAAATCGGACATGCCCGGAACATATGCCCCTCCTGCAGTGGCATTACCGAAAACGATGGAAATGGTAGTCAGTCCTTCTTTCGAACGGTTGGTAATGTCCTTGAACGACTTTCCTCCATGATTGAATATCTTATCCTGATCGGGAAGATTGGCTCCTCCGCTTTCTACCAGATTAATGGTCGGTAATTTGTTTTCCAAGGCAATTTCATTCATACGGAGTGACTTGGCCATTGTAGGGTAATCTATCGAACCTCCTTTTCTTGTTCCTACATTGGAATTGATCGCACATAGTTTGCCTTGTACCAATCCGATTCCAGAAACACTGGTTCCCCCCGCCCCGAAACTGCCTTTGGTTTCGAGTCCTGCGAGCGGAAGTAATTCCAAGAAAGGACTATCCTGATCCAAGAGCCATTCTATTCTTTCTCTGGCGAGTAATTTATTTCTGGCCCTGGCCCGATTTATGTGTTTGTCTTTACCCTGGAATCTGCTTTTTTCCAGATTCTTTTCGAGCTCTTTTAATAATGCGAGCATTTCTTCCCTATTGGATTTGCTATTCGCATCGTTGATATTGACTCTGCTTTTCAGTATTGCCATTTTCTAAAATGAGATATAATTTTCAATGGAATCCTCAAATGATTCTCCGAGGTTATCCAAATAATCTTTTCCGAAAAAAGTAATGAATGCCTTCATTCCTTTTTTTGTAAAATGAGGTATCAGCATACTCCAAATCATTGCTTCTGCATTTTCTTTGTTTTTTTCACCTCTTATGATTTTCTGTGAACGCCAGTAAAAGGCGAGCATCCAAGTATTGAAAGCGATATTGTGATAAATGCCTTTGTAGGGTTCCTGTTGCATATTGCCGGAGGCAATGGCAAAGGCAATGGCCGCTTTATTGTCTTTAATGGTTTGTTCCGTCATTTGACGGAAGCGTTCCTTTATTAATGGATGGGTAACAATATGGGTATCCAGAAAAAGGAAGGAGTATTGTTGTTGTAATTTATGATACAACTGTACTTCGTTGTGGAGGTTTTCAAAAGAAGGAAGCTGTCTGGATTTGTTTCTTTGCTTCATGATGGCTTCCCACATTCCATCTGTAATTTCCTTAAGTAATTGATCCTTGTCTTTAAAATGGTAGGTCAGATTGCCACGGGTCATATTCATTTCTCCTGCAATACCGTGGAGTGTCACCGAAGCATAGCCCTTCTTGTTAAAGAGTTTTATTGCCGTATTGATAATCCTATCCCTTGTGGAAATCTTCATGGTTAGTCAGAATGAATCCCAAAATTAGTCTTTTGTGACTAAAAAA
>JAHDFN010000100.1:8190-14711 GCA_020628145.1 Saprospiraceae bacterium
CAAATTCGTCATTTTTGAAAAATCCGATATAGTTCTCAGACTTCGAAGCAAAGGCATTGCTGATACTTTGAGGAATTAGGGAAAATGATTCGGAATCCCGGCTTATTTTAGCGGGGATAATATCATCATAGTTTTCCCCGGGGGCATGTTCCAATATTATTCTGGCACTGGCGGGTATTCCTTCGGCCCAAGTCGTACTGGAACTGACACCATAATAAACGAAAGCCTCTTTTTCCTTAGGTTCCGGATTGACGCCGACATGAAAAATAAATAAAGCGGATCTGGAAATATTGGGGTCTGAGTTCACAATTTCAATATAAAGGTTGTTTTGTTTTTTTACAGCCCATCCTACGCCATGATAACCGCCGGGCCTATTTTTGAATCGTACCATGCCCGAAGGAAGAATTTCTAAAATGGCAATGGAAATTTGTTGTTGTTCTGGTTTGGATTTATTTTCACTAAAGGTGTACATTCTGTAGGTACCTGAGTTTTTTAGCGAATTTTCCATATCTTCTTTTTTTACCTTAGGTATCAGGAGGCTCTGGTTTTTCCTAGATAGGTAAGCGATACCTTCCGTTCCGATATTTTTGAGGTGGGTGTTGTTTTTTTCATCCAGTATTTCTACAGGATCAATACTGTCCACATTCAGTTGTTCAAAACTTCCCGGGTTAGGGCAAAGAATGGTACAACCGTTTCCAATTTTTCCGGAAGAGTCATAAATAACAGAGAAGGTACCGAAATTCATAGGTCGCAGTTTTCCTTCTTTGATTGAAAACATAAGGTTCAGATATCTGTTCTTATGCTTGTTTTTCAATTCAATAATCAATATATCACGGTTGTTGAAATCCCTGTTGATGATTTCGCCGGACAATAATTCCGGAGATTCTGTTTCGGAGGTTTTATATCTGCAACGATATTCTCCGGCCTCCTTTTTATATATTTCCAATATACCACATCCGATAGAACTTGCTACTTTGTGTTGTTTGTAAGATTCCAAAATTGAATATCTCTGTGGGAAATAAAGCCGGAAACTCCCTATGAACTGTTCGTATATACTTTTATTATATCGTTTAAAAATCGGATTTTTCCAATGTTTCAATAATTCATATCCATTTTCTAAATCGAATGGGTCAGCATTTTTCCAAATACCATAAAAATGTTTTCTTAATTCTTTTGCATATCCTTTGTCCTTTTTGGGGTCGAACATTATCTGATGTCCTAACCGAGAGTGGAGTTTGTAGAGATAATGCCCGATGGAATATAATCCATCCATAAGGATGAGGCGTACACCCGGCATTTGTCTGTATAAACGAACTTTTATTTTTTTCCGAATCCTGATCGGCGTATTGATGAATTGTTCCAAATCTTCTTTGATTTGATGGAATCCTTTTTCTTTTTTTTCTTCCAAATCCATGCTTCTCATATAGGCTCCTAAACTATTGGGATGGAGCATGAGTATTTCTATTTTTCGAATATTATTCAGAAGGGAAGGCATTTCTTCCAATTTTTTAATCATCTGTCCGTAGGATTCTCCTGCCCACGTTGTTAGAACCGATACTTTTTTGGTTCGAGTCAATTCATCAAGAAACAGAGGATTGATAATCCCCTTTTGTATATGGAGGTGGTTTTTTATATTTTCAGATAGGGAACTGATGGGGTAAAGCCGCCCATTTTTATCTATGAAAGCATCCTGTAGGGCATCATAAGATCCTCCAAGTTCTTCTACAAGAGAAATAAGGCTTCTTCGGAGATTTTTGGCATAATCGTTTCTTGTTTTGGCTTTGCTGAGGTAGCTACTTGACTTTCCTAGACGTTCTGCAATTTTTTCCTGTGTACATTTTCCATCATCATCCCAACAGGCTAAGAAAAAATCGAAAGCGACAAGTAGAAATTCAATTCCATCGGTTTTAGTTTTCATGTAGCTGAGGATTTAGTGTAGTGGTTTGGCTATGATAGTATGCTTTCCAAAATTAGAGAGAAGTCTCCTCATCTACTCTAATTTCCTAATATTTCCTGAAATTTCCTAAAGATTTACTCAATTTCAGGAAATAGTGATTATGAATTGATTACGAGCATTCTTTGAAATAATTTCGAAAATAATATGATGGCTAAACATGCTCTGAAATATTGGAAAGGCCCTATATAGTCCCAAACTTTATTAATGAGAGTCCTAAAACAAAAAAGCGGAACCATAAAAAAACACCCTTTTATTTTCGTTTAACACTTGTTGTCCAATAGGAATTTTATAAACGTATTAAATTCAATAACGATGAAAGTGATTCATTTAATTTGTATAATTTTTTCTTTTTTATTCTTGAACTCTACTGTAGAAGCCCAATTGGAAATTGGACAGGTTTCTGTTGATACCATAGATACTAATGGAGAAACTTTTGAGAGTGGTGGTCTTGCCAATCTTAATGCAGCAGTGCAGGATGGTATTACCTCATATAATGGTTTTCAATATGTAGGATATTATAATAATGATAATCGTCTTTGCTTAGCAAGAAGAAACTTGTCAGATTTTAATTGGTCTATTATAGAATTTACAGATTATTTTAAAACGAGTGAAGATGCCCACAATGGTATTTCCATTGGAATATGCCCTAATGATGGTACGATACATTTAGCTTTTGATCATCATAACGATACATTAAATTACAAGGTGTCTGTACTAGGAGTTGCAAATAATCCACTTGGAGTTACTTGGGATGCCTCTTTGTTTTATCCTGTAAGGGATTATCTCATTCCAGGGCAAGTTTCAAGAATCACTTATCCAAGATTTATAAATACTATAGATGGAAATCTTCAATTTACATACCGACGAAGTATTGGAGGTGCAGGGAATGCTATATTTAGAATAGCTGACTATGACGGAAATATTTCTGAATGGATCGATGATAGATTAGTCGTTTCTAATGAAGGGTTTTATACACATCCTTTAATTGGAGATTTTCCAAATATTAGTATTTACAATAATCAAATAAGATATGATGAGTATGGAACATTACACACTACATTTACTTGGAGAGAAAAAAAGAAAGTAATAAATGGTACAGATACAATTCTTTACAGATTTAATCATGATATAGGCTATTTAAGGTCGGAAAATACAGGAATCGAATGGCTCAATAATGATTACGACATATTGGCCAATACAAATGGAGAAGTTGTAAATTATACTGATCCGGGAATCAATGTTTATGAAGTAACTCCTGAGGAAGGAATGATAAATAATCAAGCATGTGCAGTTGACAAGAATGGAATTGTCCACACAATCATGAATAAAGCAGATAATCATAATGTTACAAATTTTTATAATTTTCCAAATTGTTGTAATTACTATCATTATTATAGGAATGCCCTTGGAGAATGGACTAGAAAAACAATGCCTTTTTCAGGAAGAAGAGGTAAAATGGAAGTAGATAATGACAACAATCTTATTTTCATGTTTTATGATTCAAGTAATCATTTTAATATTGCAGTTGCTTCTCCAGAATGTGATTATGAAGATTGGAAAATTATCCACTCTGAATATAATTTAAGTAATCGTTTTATTTATGATTCCGGAAGATTTTCAAATGATGGTGTTTTATCTGTTCTTTTTCAAGAAGAACCAAGTCTAACCTCAGCATCATATGGAATGCCTACTCCTGTTTTTGTAAAAGAATATACTTTTATAAACAATAATGAGTCTTGCTTTTTTTGCCAAGAAGTAGAAATAAATCCAACAGATGATATTTATGTAAGAGGAGGAATTTATCAAAATGATAATTTTTCTTCAGAAAATAAGATTGCAGTAAAGGACAATGATTTTGCAGATAATAATCGCATTAGCTATTTAAAATTTGATATTTCAAGTTTAGGAATTAGTGACTCTTCTACAGTTCAAAAAGTTATATTGGATTTACAAATGTCTCAAATGAGTGTAGAAGCACATAATACCCCTTATGCTGTTTTTCTTGTGGAAGATAATAATTGGGATGAAGGAACTATGACTTGGAATAATCAACCGATTTCAGACATTACACCTGTAGATGCACATTATGGAAGAGATAGATTGAATTGGAATATTACAGCTCTTGTGAAGAATAAGATTGAGGTAGGGGATCAATATCTTTCTGTAGCTATTAAGAGTCTAAGAAAAGGAGCACCTAGAAATATTATTTTCCATAGCAAGGAAGCGGGAAATCAAGATTTTCATCCAAAATTATCGGTACAATATAATTGCTATCCCGTTATCGAAAATGACTTTTGTGCCGAATGGGAAAATGCCATTGACTTGATTTATGTTTGGGATGAAGTAGCAGATGCGGATAACTATACTTTTGATTATAAATTAAGCGGTGAAAATTGGGTATTGGATAATGAATTTTCAGGAAATTGGGTTGATGACGGGACGGGTCTCATTCAATATACAGCCACTAATGCTGCTGCTTGGTTAGATGCATTGGGTCCCGCTGAAATTAGAATTCGTTCAAAAAATGTAAATGGAACAACCATTGCACTTTCCAACATTGTTTTAATTGAAAATACGGACAACTGTTTCAGTAATTCGTGCGTGGAATTGGAAGCGGGAAGTTTTTATTATGGCGATGCGGCAATATTGATATGGAATGAAATTCCGGGAACGGAATCATATACCTATCAGGTTATGGATGAAAACGGAAACTGGTCCGACCCCATAGAACTTACTTCCTATAATCAGGATAGTATTTATCTGTTTGCCACGCTTATCCAAAATGCTTGCGAACCGGAACCGTTTGAACCTTTTGATGTCATAGTATTTGCTAACTGTCCGGATGGAACGGTGATTAAATCGAATATCGTAGAATTTTTACCACCCGAAACCTGTGTGGCGAAAAATGAATTCTGTTATCATTGGACCGGAAATAATATCCTATACTTAAAATGGAGCCGGGAGGATAATTCGATATCGAGTAACTATAAATTGGATTATCGTTTAAATAATCCCAATCAGGGGATGTGGAATAATTATATTTTGGATTTGAATCCTATTTATGATCCGGTGACGGATACTTATTCTGCGGAATTGGATGAAAGTACGAGTTCTTTTATCCTGAGTTCTCTTCCTGTGGATATCCGTTTAAGAGGAAAGGACAACGACGGTGTAACCAATACGCTTTCGGATATACATAAATTCGAAAATACGGATAATTGTTTCAGTAATTCCTGTCCTTATCTAGATCTCGGCGTTTATCATGTTGAAGAGACTTTGATTTCAGTATTTTGGAATATTATTCCAGGAGTCGAGAATTATACTTACTTTATCAGGGAGGTCGGTAGCGACTGGTCTGAAGAAATGGAATTTGATGAATTGAATTCGGGAGATGGAAATTATCATGCCGTAATCGGTTATGAAGATTATCCGAATGAAGTTGAAATTATCATTCATGCCCATTGTCCTGATGGCGGAATTTTTATTTCGAATGAAACCCGGGTGAATAGTACAGGCGTGCAGAATGTAACGGAACAAAGCAACACAGTTTTATTCCCCAATCCGAGTTCCGGGATATTGAATATAGAAGGGGATTTTATGACCGATGAAAATACTTGGTTGGAAATATTCGATATCACCGGAAAAAAAGTTTTTGAAAAATCGGTTTCGGATTATAATTCATCAGAAAGGATACAATTGGATTTGAACCATCTTTCTAATGGGCAGTACCATTTAAGAATAAGGAATAAAGTCAGTTATGAAACCCACAAGGTTATTCTTTTAAAATAGACAAATGATTTAAAAGAATCTACAGTCAGAGTAGTTTACCAAATTTAGAGTCGCCTCGGAAAATATATTGAATTATAAAGATGTATTTTCGAGGTGGCTCTTTTGGGTATTAAATTCAAAAATTATGTTTTTACAAACACTTAAATTCAATTTGAAATACGTAATAATAATATTATTGCTATTGGATTTTTTAATGGCAAATTGTAATGGAAATAACAAACATAACATTATAGATGGTTTAAAAACGAATCAGGAAATAGAGCGGTTTGTAAATCAGGTTTATCTAGATGAATTGGGATGGGGAAAAGCCGATTTTAAGATTTGTAATTATAATGAAATAGAATTTTGGGGATTAAATGATTTAAATACCTTTTGTCAGAAAAAAGCAGATTCATTAGAAGTTAAGTTGGTATCCAAAGGAGATATCGATAATAATGGATTGACAGATATTATGGTGATAGGGAAAAATGAGGGGCCAGGTTATTCTGGAAAATTGAAAATATTGATAATTTATTGTACATCGAATTTTAAATATAAAATAGAAATGCTGTCAAATGGAATGGCTGCCTTTCCTATTCTAAAAAAAGATAATGAAAATGTTTTTATTGACTATTATTATCCATATACCACTCCTAAAATAATACATCCCCAAAAAGAAACATTGATACATGAAATTAAAAGAAAAAAATTGATATATAAGTATGGAGGAATAATAGAGTGCAGGGATGAAAAAAGTAACTATAAGATTAATTATATCGAATATAAATCAATAAGC
>JAHDFN010000101.1 GCA_020628145.1 Saprospiraceae bacterium
TTTTATGGTTAAATTAGTCCCTAAAAAAACCATGCGATATTTTATCCTTCTATGTTTTATTTTCGGATTATTTCAATTTTCCTTTTCCCAATCCCTTGTAGATGTAACGGATTTGAATTTTTCATTCAAAGGGAAAAAGAAAATGTATTATGGTTTCCAGAAGGGGGATAGGATTGTTTTTGATTTCAATGAAAGGAAAGGGAAGAAGTTGAAACGGATAACTATCCGTAAATTTCCGAATGATGTGAAATTCACTTCCTTGAAACCAAAGGAAGTGAAAGGGAAAACCATTACAGTTAATGAAAAATGTGTAGTGGAATTTGAATTGGAGAGTAAGAAGAAAAGGAATTGTAATGTGAAAATACAACGGATTCCATCATCTGATAGATATCTGAGGTTTGATACTGGAGTGGAATGGGTGGACATTGATCAACCTAGAAGAATATTGGAAAAAACCGATACACAATTTGTTGTCATCAAGAATACAAAGGAACGGGTTCATTCCATTACCCATCTGAAGAAAAAAGGGAATGTGACAAAACTGAATATTCCCCTTCCTGAAAATTCATATTATCCGAATCGGCATCAATTTACATCCAGAACCTTATTGACATCTTGGGTCATGAGTATTGCCACTGAAGGAGAAGGAACCAAATGGTATGAAAAAGCAGAAACAAAAGCCTTGTCTCGTTCAGGCATTGGGTTGGCTATTGAATCTGGAATTATTTCTACAGGATATGGAGCTTTGGCCTTATTGGTATTGGAAGGGGTTTCCACGTTTGCAGATCCTCCAGAAGGAGAGAATATAAAATGGGTTTTAAAAAATGAGGAAGGAACTGTTATAGATAAGGGGAATTCCATTTTATTGTTTGGGAAATATACAGGAATGAATACAGAAGGAACTCATTCTTTAGAATTAAAGAATGATAATTTGGTCAATGCTGTAAATGTAGAAGTGAAGATTGTAGGATTACAAATCCAAGAACATTACAAAGAAGTGGAATTGACAAACCAAGAAAAAAAAGCCCTTTTGAAGGCCAATGGAGGACAAAAGAAAATACCAGTCAATGTAGAAGATGTCCGCCCTTGATACTATTCGTTTTTTGGGTCTAAAATGATACATTTTCAAGACTTTGGTGATGTTTGGATGAATGGGTGTCATTAACAATACAAACCTGAAATCCAAGGAACTCAATACCTCTTGTTTGAAGTTTTTGAAGTGATTGATGTTTGAAATCAATTATCAAGGAAGCACCTAACATTTCATTTTACAACATGCTGTTTTTTAGTTTTTTATGTCAGCAAAGCTGACATAAAAAACATGTAATGAGTGAAGCTCATGTGTAAATTCACAGAATAATTTAACACATTTTGTTTGCTTATTATTTTGACAATAAAAACAAATTGTTGTATATTTGTAGTGTGCTAAACGTATTGATGGATAACTATTACAAACTTTTCAATTTTATAACTTATGAATAACAGGTCTGAGAGACAGAAAAATATCCAAGTATTTCCAATCATTCATAAAAGCATGGATAAGGGATATGATTTCGCCCATAAATTCGACCCGAAATTAGCTGATTTATTAAAACAGATTTTTATCATTTTGATGCGACCTGTTATTGCTTTTCGTGCAAAATTATACCGTTCGATTTTATGGCCGTTCAAAAAAATGGAATATGGAAAGATTCCGATTTTCCGAATGATTTTATTGGGAATGGGATGTTATCTCATATTTTGTAAAAATGTTTCTTTTTCAATTAATATGGGTGAATCAATGGCATTGGTTAATCAAACCAGTGAAATCGGAATTTTTGATTTTGAAAACTGGAAAGATGAAAAACCTATAGCCAGAAAAGTGAATGAATATGCTCCGGTCGATGATAAAAAATTAGAAGAATTCTCTCCTAAGACTTATGTGGAACGTTTTAAGGATATGGCAAGAACGGAAATGGAAAAATATGGAATTCCTGCCAGTATTACATTGGCTCAAGGATTAATTGAAAGTCGTGCCGGAAATAGTAAACTGGCTGTTCAAAATAATAATCATTTCGGGGTAAAATGTTTTAGTAAGAAATGTACAAAAGGACATTGTACCAATCATTTTGATGATAATCATAAGGACTTTTTCAGAAAATATAATTCCGTTTGGGAATCATACAGGGATCATTCGAAATTATTACAAAAAAACAGATACAAGAAATTAAAAACCTATGGGAAGGATTATAAGAAGTGGGCTAGGGGATTAAAGGAAGCAGGATATGCAACGGATAAAAAATATGATAAAAAACTAATTGCCGTTATCCAAAAATATAAATTATACAAGTATGATAAATGAAATAATTTTTTCACTAAATGAAAACCGTTTATCAGGACTGTAAATCCTGATAAACGGTTTTTTATTTTTCATAGAATTAAAAAGGAGGCCATCAAATGATGACCTCCTAAATCATTGGGTGTTTTAAATCCCAAGAACTATGAATATCACTTTTGGAGAATTGTTTTTCATCTACACCATTAGTGATAAATAATATCCATAGTTTGGAATTCGAAAAAGGTTTGTTACTTCCAACCCTGAATTATTAATTGCAAATGTAATAATTGGAAACCAATGGGAAAAATAAAATTGATGAATGGTCATAATCTCGTTTTGAAAGGTTGTTTTATGATGATGAAAAAAGTCACAAGACCGTTTTATTACATTTGTTTGTGAAGACAAACAAATGTAACTTGAAGGCTCATTAGTAAAATCGGCCAATGAGGATAATCATATATTTACTGTTTTTCACATTCACCATTCAGGCACAGGAAGTGAATATAGGTGCGGGTTCCTATAACCTTTCTCCTCCTCCGGTTAATGGAAGGACACCTGAAAATAGTACAACACAAAATACCCTTCCCAAGGTTTCCCCTCAGTTCAACCAACCCATCCAAACCAATGATTGGTGGTCTTCACTATTATATAAATTCTATCAGAATAATAATTTCCTTTGGGAAATACATTCATGGAAATTATATGCACATCCATTGGTTTTTGTAGCCAATCGTTATGGTTTGGATGTTCGATATCCCAATTCACCAACCATAGAAAATTATTATGGAATGTCGAATGCCAAATATCAATATGCATTCGATTTACAGGATTTTACAATAGGTTTGGTAGGAATGGATTTGTCAACAACCGATACTGTCAAGACTGATGGATATGGTGATTGGCATGTTAAAGCTATTTGGGATGATGGGTCAGGTAATACCATGAAAACGACAATGGCTCATGGTTCACCTTTTGTTTATGTTGAAACAATAGGGAATAAACCTTCCTATTTGCGTTTTTTTTATAATCCGATTATCAATCATACAATTGGAAATAATATTCTGGGAATTACAGTGAATGGAAGACACTATGGGATTTTTGCTCCTTCAGGATCTACTTGGAATACGGATTCAACTTATGTTCATGATGAAAATGCTTTTGTTTCCGGAACACCCAATCTAATGGCAAGAAAAACATTTGTTTCATCTTTAAATAATAAGGGATACTTTTCAATTGCCCTCCTTCCGGACAATAGTTTGAATACTTTACAGGATTTTTCCCAATATGCTTTTTCATTTATTTCAGATACCCAGGTTTCTTGGGATTATAATACTAGGGATAATATTCTTAATTCAACCTTTGAAACCATAACCGAAATAAAGGAAGGTTCAGAATCAAGAACCCTACAAGCCCTTTATCCCCACCAATGGAAAAATTCATCCGACATCAATACCAATTATACATATATATCTCCTAGAGGATTGATGAAAATAACACAAGGAAACATTTTCAAAACCGAATTACAACATTATGGATTATTACCAGCTCTTCCCTTAATATTGGATGAAACAAAAAAAACGGAATTGTATGATATGATTGATCATGAATATCAGGTCAATCAACCTTTCACACCTTTTAATGATAGTTATCGTTTGGGAAAACGATTGGGGCGTTTATCCGATTTGGTCTATCTCGCAGATCAGGTAGGACATGAACTGGCAAAAAATAAATTCATAACCAATTTGAAAACAGAATTGGAAGACTGGTTTACAGCTCCTGATGGAGAGAGTAATCGAGGATATTTTTATTATGATGAAAATTGGAATACATTAATCGGTTATCCTGCAAGTTATGGAACCAATACCCAGTTGAATGATCATCATTTCCATTATGGATATTTTATAAAGGCAGCTACAACAGTTTCATTTTTTGATCCTGTTTGGAGTTCGGATGAAAATTGGGGGGGTATGGTTAAATTATTAATCAAGGATGTCAATAATTGGGATAGGACGGATTCACAGTTTCCCTTCCTTCGGTATTTTGATTCATATGCCGGACATTCCTGGGCCAATGGTCATGGGAATTTTCATTTTGGAAATGAACAGGAATCGTCATCTGAAGCCTTGAATTTTGCTTCATGGGTTTATTTTTTCGGATTGAATACTCAAAATGAGGAAATAAAAAACCTAGGATTATTTCTTTACCTCAATGAAGCTGAAGCAGTAAGACAATATTGGTTTGATGAGGATCAGGATATATTTCCCAATAATTACGGATATGTTTCCGCTTCAAGAATTTGGGGGAATGGTGCAGATAAGGTTGTAGGAAGTGAGGCTTATTTACAAGAATCCGAGTATCAATTAGGTATCAATACTTTTCCCATTCAAGCACCATTATTGTATTTGGGAGTTAATCCCGTTTCTGTTATGGATAATTATTCTGAAGCACAATCCATAGGAGATGGAGTAGGGGA
Organism: Saprospiraceae bacterium; assembly: GCA_020628145.1. Lineage (GTDB taxonomy): Bacteria > Bacteroidota > Bacteroidia > Chitinophagales > Saprospiraceae > JAHDCE01. Next base: position 4,791 of record JAHDFN010000101.1, read on the forward strand.
TTTGTGGGAAGATATCATGTGGGGTTATCAGGCAATTTATGATCCTTCCTCAGCTCTAACGGATTATGAATCCCATACCATAAATGGAACCTATACTTCCAATATTCCCCAGGTTCCGGATGCATCCGGAATTTATCAGGATTTCAGTCATGAAGGATTGGCTCCTTCTCAAATTTTCCATTGGTTGAATGTTCTGGATAGCATAGGGACGATTTGTACAGACATTACTTCCGGTTATTCCGGAGCTATGGTTTTTAAAAACGAAACGGATACGACTTTTGTAATTTATAATCCTTCAGATTCTGAAATAACTGTCAGGTTTTATCCTTTGGATTTACATTTAACAGCTCCTCCCCAAACCTTACATACACATACATTATCTCCTCCGAAACCACGTCCTAAATTCAATGTGATTTTCCAACCTTCCCCCATTAGATTGGTATTACAAAGAATGGAGAACAATATTAAGGTTTATCCTAATCCGATTCATAAAAACGATATTTTGGAAATTGACATTCCCCAACAAAATGAAATATTGAACTTGGATATTTATAATGTTACGGGTGAGAAAATACAATCATTCCAAATCAATGGAAACCATCAAGGTTTCCAAATCGATTTGGAATCAATGTATCTGAATTCGGGAATATATTTCATTCGGAGTTGGAATGGAAAGGAACAAATATTTTTAGAAAAAATCGTTGTCCATTAGATTTACATTGAATTGGAAAATGTTATTTATCAATGTGTTATTATGTTTTATCCGTATTAATTCGTATTATAGAGGAGAAACTAAACACTAATCATGATGAATGAGTATGCTAAAAAATGTCCTGAATGTAGGACGGATTATGAGGCCAAACGATTAAATCAAGTTTACTGTTCACAAAAATGCAAGACTCGATTCAATAATAGAAAAGTGAGAATGGCTCATCATGAAAAAGAAAAAGTGATCGCTAATACTCATGATATTCTTTGGAAGAATCGGGAAATACTCCACCGGTTCGTAACTCAGAAATGTCCTATCAATCAATTGAACGAATTGGGTTTTGACAAGAATTTCATTACTCGTTTTTCCAAGATAGAAGTGGATGGGAAAAAGAAAAACTGTTCCCATATTTATGACCATTATTTTTATTTCATAGACAATAATACCATTCAAATCGGAATTGAACGATCAAGGACCTGAATCCAATCAAAAAAGAAACAACCCAACACTACTTAACATAAGTAATATTATGAGCATGATTGGATTTCAAATCATAAAAATAAATGACTAGATTGGGTTATTATAAAATCAACCTAATATGTTGGAAGCATTTTTTGAGATTCCCAATATTGATTTTTACTTGGTTATCGGAATACTTTTTTGTTTTTGTGTTCTTGAATCCCTATATGGTTTCTTACATCGTACCCAAAGAAATTCCGGAGATTGGATACAGGAATTTGGAGGTTATGTGATCCTCGGACTTTTCATAAAGCCATTGATTGTAACAGTGGTTTATTACCTGGGGTATTATCTATTTCCAAATAGTTCGACTTTTCTTTCCGGTTTTTCTTTTTTAATCCTTTTGATTATCTATTTACTCATAGATGATATACTCCAATATACCTATCATCGGGCAGCTCATGAATATCCTTTTTTATGGAAACTCCACCGCCCACATCATCAGGCAGAAGAAATGGGCTTTTTTGTTTCTTATCGGAATGCCCTGTTGTATTATTTTCTGATGCCCAATATTTGGTGGGTCGGTATTTTTACTTTCATAGGAGGAGGAAAAGCGGTTGCTTTGGGTTTGGTTTTAAAACAAATCATCATTGTCAGTTCACACAGTACTGTAAAATATGATGAAGTATTTTATCGAAATAAATTCCTGAAACCTCTAATAATGGTTTGGGAACGGATTTTCATTACTCCTGTGTTCCATCATGCCCATCATGGAAAAACGAGAAGGGATGGAATCAGTAATCCGAATGGAAATTTCGGAAACATGTTTTCCATTTGGGATCAATTATTCGGAACAGCCGTTTTCAATCGTGAATTCCCTATTGATTATGGTTTGGAAAATGATCCGAAAGAACATTGGACCGAATCATATTTCCATCCCTTTATCAAATCCAAAAATCCAAATAGTGAATTATCTATTGGATATCAAAAAAATAAAACATCCCATCTAGAACCAGGAATGTATCATTTGGAAAAAGGAAAAAAATATCTGTGGTGTAGTTGTGGTTTGAGTAAGAACCAACCTTTCTGTGACAGTTCCCATCATGGAACCAAAAAACTACCGGTTTTATTTGAAGGGAAAAAGGATGGTAAGGTCAGATTGTGTAATTGTAAATTGACAAAGACCCCACCCTATTGTGATGATTCCCATTTGAACAAATCATGAAATTAGGATTTATCCAATCGTTGGGCTGCCTTATTTTTTTCTAGGATTTTCCTAAAATCCATTGCTGCTTCCTTCAATAGTTGGAAACGTTGTTCCTGATCACAATCCCATTGGATTAATCTGGAATTCAAGACTTCCAGATTGGCCAAAACCAGAAGATCCAATGTAGTAGCCGAATCCCGAAGATTCCCTTTGGTTTTCGGATTTTTCATTTTGTATTCTTTGGAAGTCATCCCAAAAGTAATGGTATTGAGTAAATCCGCTTCATTGGCATACACTATCAAATCTGCTTTCTGTTTTTTGATTTCAGGAGAAACCAAAAACTTCCGTACAGCTTCTGTATGAATGACATAATTGGCTTTGGCAATTTCCCTTCTTACAGTCCAAGGTGTATTGAGCCTTTTCGCTTCCTCTTCCTTCAGTCTTTGGAATTCCTTAATCAAAACCAACTTAAATCGAGCGGAAATCGCCGAACAGAATTCAAAGGCAATATCCTTGTGGGCATATGTTCCCCCATATCGTCCTTTTTTGGAAAAAATACCAATAGCTTGGGTCTTTTCCACCCATTGTTTAGGTGACATGACAAATACCGGACGACCAGCTTGTTTTCTAAACACATCGAATTCGATGTGTTTGAAATCAGGGTTGTAGAGTAATTCCCATTCCTTTAGGAAATCCAATGTACCTGCATTCCTCATCCAGTTCTGAATGACGATTTCACTTCTTTTATCTACTTGTTTGGCAATATCCGTAATACAAATAAAGTCTTTTAGTGAACCTGTCGATTCAATAATCCGGATTTCCCGTCCTTCTATGGTAAATTTTTTAGACTTGGCCATGTTTTGTTTTTTAAACACATCGAATTCGATGTGTTTAATTGGATTTGATAATCTTACCCATTAAGAAGGTAATCATAAGGAGGACAAAAATAAGTAAAATATGCTCCTTAAAATAAAAAAGCACGCGCCACAAAGGTGTGACGCATGCAAAATATAACCCCAAAAAACAACTATGCAATTCGTATCCTTTGATAAGGATAAAATCAGGAATGGAAAATAAGGATTCCAATCCTTGACCATAAAATCGGATTTCATCAATCCATCCAACTATTAGACGTAATAAATATATAAAAGGTTCAGGTTTTAAAATGATTTTTACTTAAAAAAATCATAAAAATATTTTCATCCTATGTTTTTCCATTCTCCTTCCACCAGATCTGACAATGGGCTTCAATATTGGATTCCAACATTTTTTCCAACTTTGGATTTTCCTTGAAATCCGAATAATCCTTCAAAAAGATAATTTCCCTTTCCTTCTTGATTTCATAATATATTTTTTGATGTTTTTGTTTAAAATCCGAAAAGGAAAAAGATTTCTTCCCTACCCTATCCATTTGTCTTTTCGGGGTTTGTAGAATTTGTTCCTTCTCTTCTTTGCCTTTCCTCCTTCCCTGAATGAACTCTCGGAATTCATTCATTGTCATATTCTTGGCAGATTCCCGATTTTCCAATACACCATTGGGTAGTTGTTTTTTCTTGTGCTGGATGGCCTCAATCATCCGAGCATGTAAACTATCATCAGTCAAACGTCCCCGTTTCCACCAAGTAACGAATGCTCCGGGTTTATTATTGGATTTTGTCTTTTTCAGAAAATACTCCCAAATTAATTTGAAATAGATATCCTCATATCCCAATAAGGGTTCATATTGCATTTTGGGGTGGGGGAAAATCTTTTCCAGAATAAAAGTCTTATTGATTTCCAACTCGGCCAGATAATCAAAAGCAATTTTTTGAGAACGGGTCAATTTGGACAATTTATCCTGATAAGTACTTTTCTTCCAATGTTTTTTCTTGGCAGACTTCAGAGTATTTCCAATCCTAAAAATATGATAATGAATTTCTGTTATCTTTTTGGTTCCCCTTTGTGTGGAACGACCTTCAAAAGTAAAGGCAATATCACCACTTTTCATTGAATCTTCTGAAGCCACTTTCAAAACCCGTCGTTCCAATTCATAATACCGATCATAAGTCTTGATTTTATCCAATCCAAAACGGACACGGAATTCCTCCACCCTTTCCTTTCCCCTCATTTCATTTGTCCCCACATACAATTTACTTTTCATATACATGAAAATGGGAATGGAATGTTTACCATCAAAATCCATTGTACTGACTGCCAACATCTGAAGGAAATCCTTTTGTAATCCCATCAGAAAAGGTTTAATCAATGAAGTAATGACAAAAACCAATTCATCTGTTTTCTTATCTCTATAAACTGCTTGAAACCACTTCATCCTTCCTTCGGTTTCTTCATTATTGAAAGTCAGATCCCGATTATTGAGAGAAAGAGCTGCATCCAAAGCTCGTTTGGCTATCCCTCCCCTTGCTGTTTTCCCATCTGAAAAATATTTGGCATATTCCTTAAAAGGAATTCTGAAGGTATTTTGTTTGGTTATGAATAATTCCAAATATCGAAGTTGTTCATTTGGATTGGTAATTCCCAAATCATCAATTTCCTGTTTGATATCATCCAAACTGAAAACTGGTTTTTCCATACTATCGATACAAGAAACAAGAATCAATAAAGCCTGATACTCCACTTTCTTAAGTTGGGTGGGAGGGCTTTTAGCCAAATCATTCGACAAGGTTACAATTCTTTGTAACTCTGATATGGATGGTTTTAATATGGAAGGTTGATTAGAGGATTTCACTAAGAATAATGATTATCGTTGACCTATTGCGTCAAATATGTTTATTTTGACGCAATATCATACATTTTATAATAAATCATATCAATAGAAAACGATTTTTTTGACGCAATAGTTAAGTTTTTGATATACTAAAACCAACTCAAACCCTTATCATTTCCTCACTGCAAACCAACTTGTTCTTTTTTTGACGCAATAGGATTCTTTATTATCAAATAATTTGAAGAAAAACAAGATCGAACAAATACCTATTTGACGTAATAGGATTTATTATTGTTGGTGAGAATGTAAAACACCACCCATGTACTATTTTGACGCAATAGGTGGACTTACTTTATAAAACCAATAAAAACACATACTAATTTGACGCAATAGGATGTCTTAGAAGTTGATGATCCTAATTTGACGCAATACGATCCTAATTTGACGCAATAGAAATTAATACTGTTACTATTTTGACGCTTTTCCATTCTCTCCCATACTATTTTGACGCAATACCTCCTTGGAAGACCTGTAAATACTAATGATTCACATGGTTTAAGAAAGATAAGTATTAAATAAAATTATATTAAGTATAAAAAAAGAAACCTGAATTTCAAGTTTTGATTAAAAATCAAATGAAAAGAACAAATGAAAGATGAGATAAAATAAACAGAAGTTGTACTGTTTTGACGCAATAAGTGTCTTTAGTTTATCTGTTTTTTAAAGACTTATCCAAAATTCCCAACACATATTCTCTGATTGTAATTTCATTCATTACAGCATAAAGTTTTAATTTTTTATGAAGACTTTTGGGTAGGTCAATTGTAATCCGGACATTTTCTTCCTTTATCGATTCCTTTTTTTTATTACTGACATTAGTTTTCTTTTTGGATGTTTTGGTAGTAATTTTTGTTTCCTTTTGATGTAATGCCTCTACTTTTTCCTTGACATCTTCTAGGTTTTTAGATGATTTTTTTAGGACGACTTTTTCAGGAAGAGGACTTTCTTCTGTTTTATTCTTATTCATTGTAGCTCTTAGATTTAGTCTTTTCTTTGCCATTTTCTCTGATTTCTAATCATTATCCTGTAATATATCCAATACTTCTTTGGTGAGATTCCTAATTTCTTTTTTGGCTTTCCTATCTTGATATTCATACACTCCGGAACCAATCACAATGGCTTCTTTATAGGAAACCCGGGTTTTTAATGTGGTTTTTAAAGTAGGAATTTCTAAATCTTTCAAAGCTTCCTTGGTTTCCCGACTTAGATTTAAGGTATCATCATATTCATTTAATACAAAGTAAGCTTTGATATCCTTGAGTGTTTTGGCTTGTTCATATTTTTCAAGGAATTGTTCTGTTGCCCAAATATCCAATCCTGAAGGTTTTAAAGGAATCAAAACAACATCTCCCAAGATGATAATGGTACTAACCAATTTTGAAATGGTCGGTTTTCCGTCAATTATGACCAACTCATAGTCTTCCTGAAGCTTTTTTACATTCTTCCTAAGGGCTTCACTGTCTGTGATGCCAAAAACGGCAACAGAGGGCTTCTCTTCGCTTCGTAGGCCTGACCAATGGACAGAACTCATGTTGGTATCTGTATCAACAATGGCGACTTTGTATCCCATATGAGCAAAACAGACTGCCAGGTTGGTTGAGAGAGTGGACTTCCCTACTCCTCCTTTCAAACTGGTGACAGATATAATCATAATTTACTTTTTTAAAGAAAAACTCAAAGGTGTATTTACTGTTTTATGTTTTTACTGAAATAAGTAGAATCTTAATTACTTTTTTACGATTTTAAATAAAAACTGAAACAAGTATATGAATTTTTAATTAATTATTCAAATACGTAAATACTTTTAGAAATAATAATGGTTTGAAGTATTTACTTATATACGTTTAAAAGTAAAACCTTATTTACTGCAAAAAGTAAATAAGGTTTTAAGGTGTTGTAAAGGAATTGATATTATTGGGTGAGTTCAATAATGGCCTTTTCTAAATTATTGATATCAGCCATTACATCATAATCCTTATTGATATATTTGATAATACCTTTTTTGTCAATGAGGAAAACTGTTCGATCAGAGTAAATTACTCCATCTTCTTCTTGGAGGAGGGAATTGAAATCATTGGAAATGATACCTGTAGAATCTGCAAGTAATTCCAATCCTACATATTGATTCATTTTCCAAGCATTGACTTGTTCTTCTGTTCCTATTGATACTCCAAACATTTTCAAATTCTTCTTATCTGAGAAATGTGTGAAATCATCCATTTGTATGGAACAGGCATGACTAAGGGGAGAAGGATAGAAGGTCATCAATATGTTTTGTTTTCCAATTTGGTTTTCTACATATTTCAAAAGTTCGGTAGGTAGTTTTTCACCTACCTTGATTTCATATGAAGGTTTTTGAAAATCGGTTAATGTTCTAGGAAAGAAGGTTTGATATAATCGTTGTAGTTTTTCTCCCTGACAACGATATTCTTCCAAATGATAAAGGATATTACCCTCTTCATCCAGAGCCATTGCTTCTCCGGCATGATCCAAATGAAGAGGATTGACTTCCAATATTTCCCTGATTTGTTTTGTTGTATCGTTTATGAAAGTTAATTGGGGGAATAGTTCTGAACGTTGTTCCTTGAATGCCATCATAAAACGATCAAAATCCTGAGGGGATTCTTCAGAAACCAAAATAGTCTCGACTTTTCCCATTTTTTCATTTTCCAAATAAGTAAACATTCCGGCAGTATGGAGACTTACATCAAAAGTATTCTTATCCAATAGGGTAGGGGCAAGTACCACAACATATCCTTTAGGTGATGTATTCATGAAATTCCTATCTCCTCTCATTTCTCCTATTGATGAGAGTTGTTCCAATGTTGAAGAGGTTTGGACTTCTTCTGTTGTTTTGGGAGTATTGCAAGCTACGATGAAGATTAAAAAAGTGTAAAATATCCAATGTTTCATATTCTTATATTTTTTCAACCACAAAATTAATCAAGGGGTATAGTATTTCTTCATAATGATATCCAAATGAATAGTCAATGGATGTGAAATGTTATTTTTCAATAATGATATTCACCTCAGGAACAAGAATAAGAGCATGTTTTCCCAACCATACGGATAAATCATAAAACCATTTCCAATTCTCTAATGGAAGTTTTTTTCTGGAAGAAAAAATCCGGAAACCCCTCTTATCCAAAATATGGGATTCATCCAATTCTAAAGATTCCAATATCAGGTTTTGAATACTGTTATGTGTGAATGCTTGTTGTGTGTCCCCTATATTTCTTTTACTGATTCTGTGATACCAACTATCCAAATTTGCAATAATAGGTGGTTTCGTGGGAGTGGCAATCATCAGAATTCCATTCTTTTTGGAAATCCGTCCCATTTCCCTTATCACTTTTTTAGGGTTGGGTAAATGTTCTATAACATGAGATGCCAAGACAATATCAAATGAATGATCAGGGTAGGGTAGTGAACCTTCTTCCAGATTGGTATCATCTATTTGATATCCAATGTGTTTACAGAACTCGGCCCTTTCCTTCCAAACCTCAATACCATGCCAATCAATATCCAAATTAGTCATTCCATCAAAGAAGAATTTGAAGAACCCTTCCCCTGAACCTATGTCCAGGATTTTTACCTTTCCCTTCAATTTTTCCTTTTCCACCAAAATCTCCACCAAACTTCTATACCTTTCAAAGAATAATTCATATTTCCTATATCCTGGAATCATATCAAATGATAGTTGTTTATGAATATCTGGATTGAAAGGACAAATTGGATTCTTACTGCATTGGTCTTGCCAATCATAAAAATCCTGGATTCGATATTTTTTAAAAAAATCGGAAATGGTTTTCATCTATGTGATTTCAATGATAATTGAAGGACGAATTTAATAAAGATGATAAGATGAATCGGTTTCTATTGAAACAAAAAGAACAAGGTCTTGTTTCTTTTCCAAATCATATCTATAGAATTATGGGATTTTATCAATTGATTAAAAAACAAAAACTACAAACAACAAAAGAAGAGTTGTGGGATTTCATATCCTCTCCTAAAAATCTGAAGGAAATAACTCCTTCTTATATGGGATTCCAAATCACAACATCTCATCTACCTGAAAAAATGTATGAGGGGATGATTATCAGTTATAAGGTTAGTCCCTTATTGGGTTTGAAAATGACTTGGGTAACAGAAATCACACATATAAGGGATTTTGAATATTTTGTAGATGAACAAAGGGTAGGGCCTTATTCCTTATGGCATCATCAACATCATCTGGAACAATATGAAGATGGTGTTCTGATGACTGATATCATCACTTATCGACCTCCTATGGGTTGGTTGGGGAATTTGGCCAACACCCTGTTCATTCAAAAACAATTGGTAGATATTTTTGAATATAGGAAGGAAGTATTGGATGGGAAATTCAATAAACAGATTGAAGTTCCTATACATACTTAACATTTGATTCTAGGTTTTATGGTTAAATTAGTCCCTAAAAAAACCATGCGATATTTTATCCTTCTATGTCAGGGCAATCGCTTTTAAAATTAGAGAATTATCTTAGATTCCAAAAAGA
>JAHDFN010000102.1 GCA_020628145.1 Saprospiraceae bacterium
GGAAATTATTTTCAATTGATTATCCCATCATTGCGAAAGCAATGATCTTGCCATCATCGCAAGCCGAAAAACCCACCGATTCATAAAACCGTCTTGTTTTTTCCGTGTCATCTGTCAGAAGGATTTTCTGTCTGACATCCGGATAAGATGATAAAATCATTTGTATTAATCTTTTCCCGATTCCTTTTCTTTGGTGTTTTTCCCTGACCAGAATATCTTGGATGTATAGGATGGTTTCTCCGTCTCCGACTGCTCGGATTAATCCGATTAATTGACGACCTTCCCAAACCGTAATTATTTTTAAGGAATTGTCAATTGCTTTTTTTAATTTATTGGGGTTTTTAGTGTAAGCCGACCATTTTACATCATTATAGAGGGAAAGTAGTTCTTCTAAATTTGGGATGGTGTCTTCTTTGTAAATGGTTTTCATTTTTTCTTCGGATTTTTGTTTTTTAAAAGTGATTGGTAATATTTTACTTTATCTTCCTTATCCCAAATCCGATAAATTTGGATAATATTTTCAAGGGTGGCGTAGTCTAGGTTTTCCTTTCCGTTTTTCAGGTACTCAGATAGGTTGTCATGAATTTGTTTTTTGTTCCTTTTTTCTTTTCTGCATGTAGGACAATTTGCAGGAGTAGCATCCAGTTGGAATTTTAATTGTTCGTACCAAAATCTTTTTTCATTTTTAGAAAAATAAAAATCCTTTTTACAGAATTGGCAATTCTTTTTTTCGTCGAAATATGAGATGTGTGGATGCCATGAGTAAATTTGTGCGGAAGGATTTGCCGTCATGGCTTTTTTTAAAGAGAGACATTCATCACAAGCCCATTCGAATTGAGCGTCTTTGAAAAAACCGATAATGTTCAGGTTTTTTATTCTCGGATGATTTTTCTTTTCGATTTTTTCAAGTATTCCAATGGCATCCTTCATTTCCGTCTCATGTCTATGTATTTGACAGCATGGACATTTGAACCCTTTTATCTTTTTCCTTTTCATTTTAAGATGAATTTACCCAAAAGGAGGAATCCAGTTTTTTGCGGACATTTGAGCTTTGACTTCTTCATAGGAAAGCGGATAGAAATCATGGCAATCCACACCAATGTCGAAAGCGAGTTGTTCGGGGTCGTCAGGGAGATTGCCGTGGGAATGACCATATAATTGCCAGGTTCCCCTGTAGCTTCCTTTCCATACTTTCATGGCATAATGGAAAAGGATTATCCTTTGTACACCGTTTTTGATTTCCGGATCTTTTACTTTCAATTCATAATAATCCTTCACCCAAATGAATTTCTTTTGGATGTTCATGGCGGCGCCTTCATGGTTGCCTTTAATCAGGTGGATGTTTCCGTTCAGTTGTTCAAAAAGAGAAAGGGTGTTTTCCCTATCCGTCAGGGCAAAATCCCCTAGGTGGTAAACGTCGTCTCCCGGGGAGATTTTTTCGTTCCATCTCCGAATAAGTTCACGATTCATTTCCGCTACGTCTTTGAAAGGGCGGTTGCAGAATTTGATAATATTGGTATGTCCGAAATGATGGTCGGATGTAAAGAATATTTTTCTCATTTTATTGTTCAATTCTTTTGTTTAATCATACCCAATAACAATCCAATGCAGAATTTAATTCCCTTAGAATTTTCCTTTGGCTTTTAATGCGTTTTTAATATGGGCCAAGTGGTGTTTTCCGTGCCAGGCATAAATGCCTACACATTCCTTTAAGGAAAATGATTTTTGATGTTCGGGGTGGAAGAATTTTTTATCAAAATCGGTTTCTTCCATTTGATTCAAAAGCCCGACCCATTTTTGATGGATGCCTTTCAATATCATGATTGAACTTGAAAAATCATCATCCATTCCATCGGGGAGTTCCGCCCATTTTGCTTCAAAGTAAGCTTTGATGGTCGGTTTTTTTTCTGTCAATGACCATTTGAATCTTATCAATGCATTCATGTGGCTGTCGGCACAATGATGAACGACCTGTTTGATAGTCCATCCTCCCGGCCGGTATTTGAAATTCTTTTCTTCGATTTCTAGACGATGGGTTGATTTTTCCAGATCAAAAGGAAAATCCGAAATGTCTTTTATCCATTCTTGTAAATTTTTATGGATAATCCGATCCGGTTTTTCAAAAAGACCAATTGGATATTTTAATTTATTCAATTCTTCGTTTGTCATTTTTATATGTTATGGCTTCTTCAAATATTTACTAGGGTAAATATCGTGATTCAATTCGTCAATGAAATAATTATTCCTATTTTTATCATCCGATTAAATCTAAAAGTGGCCATGAAAAAATCCCTTGTCTTTCTATTGTTGATTCTTTTTGTTGAATTGTCCTGGGCCAATGTCAGGCGGTACCGTTGTGTGTGGAACGATGATCCTGCAACTACAATGACTATAGGTTTCGAGCAATATGACGATTCCATTTTCGATAGTGAAGGCACACCCACCCTTTATTTCGATACGGTAAATCACGGGATGGATCATACTTTGTATGCATTCAGTCAAGGCTCGGATAGGGTTGTTGATCATAAGGGAATGGAAAATAATTTCGTTCGGCTGAAAAACCTTCAACCGGCTACTAGATATTATTTTATGATAAAGGATGATCAGGGAGAAAGTGGTGTGATGTTTTTTGAAACAGGGCCTAGTGATCCGACAGAGCGTCTATCTATTTTGGCCGGTGGTGATTCAAGGGATATTCCCGCATTGGATGATGATATCGGTCGTCAGAATGCCAATAAGTTGGTCGCTAAACTCAGGACTCATGGCGTACTTTTCGGAGGAGATATGACTTGGGGGGATGATGCCACCCACCCCTTGGATGTGGATGAATGGCCGGAATGGATGGATGATTGGCAATTGACCATTGCCGCCGATGGTCGTATGACACCTATTATTGCCGCAAGAGGAAATCACGAATTGGATAATAATTCCGTGTATCATTTTTTTGATACGCCGCATCCTGAAATTTATTATGCATTGACCCTCGGAGGAAATTTATTGAGAACGGTTACCTTGAATTCCGAAATTTCCCGTTTGGGTAATCAACTGACCTGGTTGGAAGATGAATTACAGAACTCCTGTACGACATGGAAAATTGCCCAATATCATAGACCTACCCGTCCACATGAAAGTGGAAAAGACGAGCAGAATGATCAGGCGGATTATTGGTCGCCCTTATTTGAAGCACATGGGGTGCAACTGGTGTTGGAAAGTGATGCCCATTTATGTAAATATACTTATCCGATAATTCGAAGTGATGATTCTGGTAATACCGAAGGATTCCTAAGGGACGATCAAAACGGAGTGGTTTATATCGGAGAAGGTGGTTGGGGAGCTGAATTGCGTACTGTCGATGATGCCAAAAATTGGACAATGTCCCATGCTTCATTCAATCAGATAAAGTGGTTGTTCATTGATCAGAATAATATTGAAATCAGAACCGTCCAAACGGATAATGCGGATGCGGTCATTGCCAAAACCGATACGGACGATTTATTTACCATGCCGGCGAATATTTCCCTGTGGAATCCGAATCCGTCGGATAGCGGCTCGGGAAATATGACGTATTCCGAAGGAGTGATGTTTGTCAATAATCCGAATTCTACGGAAGATTGTGTATGTAATCCGGAGACCTGTTGTGAGTTTCCGGAAAACATAATGGTTGATTTGGGTACAGATCCTAACCGAGTGAATATTTCCTGGGATGTTATGCCCGGAGCGGTAGAATATCAGGTTCGGTACAGGAGGGCTTTGACTACGACTTGGAATAATTTGGCAGCTACAACAACGACTCGTACCGTTCAGGTTTTGGTACAAAATAAAGTGTATGATTATCGGGTGCGATCCAAGTGTCCGGATGGTACATGGTCCGATATGAGTCCGATTGATAAATTCAGAACCAAGCGATGTATTGCCCCCGATAACTTTATGACCACGCAATTGAGTAATAATAAAGTAAGGGTGGAATGGTCGGATTATACCTATGCGGATAAATATCAGATTTTTTTACGGCCGGCCGGTTCCAACGATGGGTGGTCATCTATGGTGACGTATTTCGTAGGGATGAATTATAGGGTTTTGAATAATCTATTACCGGCTACGACTTATGAATATAAAGTACGTTCCTGGTGTGAAGTTTCCTATGGGCCGTTTTCCGATTTACATTATTTTACCAATGCCCCTGCATCGAGGGAAATGGAACCGTCCGGAATTGTTGTAGATGTTTATCCGAATCCCGCATACGACGAAATCAATGTTAGCTATACTATTCCTGAAAAAAGCAATATTGAAATTTCAATTACGGATATGAATGGCCGTATTGTTAGAGTTTTTGAATTCAATGCTGAAAAAGGAAGTCATTTGAAAAATGTGGATATTGAAGAATTGCCTATGGGGTATTACATATTATCCATTGAAAATAATAATGTACTTGAATCAAGGAAATTTGTAAAAATGTAAATGAGCTAAAGTTTTGTCTTGGATCAAGAAAAAAGCAGTTTCGGAAAACTCCGAAACTGCTTTTTTGATAGAGGGTTTCTAAAACACCGTGCGTGTATATTCTGTCAAACGGAAAAACTTTCTCCGCACCCACAAGTCCTGTTGGCATTCGGATTTGAGAAATGAAAACCCTTTCCATTCAAACCACCTGAAAATTCCAAAGTGGTATTACAGAGGTAAAGGAAACTTTTCAAATCGGTAACGATTTTTACGCCGTTATCATCAAAGATCTGATCGTTCGGTTGTGCCTCATTATCAAAATCCATCTGATAAGTCAGCCCCGAACAACCACCGCTGGTTACGGATACCCTGATGAAAAAATCATCCGTAAGATTTTCTTCGGATTTGATTTCACTTACTTTTTCCTTCGCACTGTCTGATACAAAAAGCATCGCTGTTCGATTTTAATAATAATTACTCCTCGGGAGTGATACCGTTTTTCTCCTGATAATCACGGATAGCGGATTTGATGGCATCCTCTGCCAAAACGGAACAGTGGATTTTTACCGGTGGAAGAGCCAGTTCTTCCACGATATCCATGTTGTCGATATTCATGGCATCATCCACTTTTTTCCCTTTCAACCATTCTGTGGCTAAGGAAGAAGAAGCAATGGCAGAACCACAACCGAAGGTTTTGAACTTGGCATCTTCTATGACACCTTCTTCATTCACTTGGATTTGAAGACGCATAACATCCCCACATTCGGGAGCTCCTACCAGTCCGGTTCCGACCTTCTTGCTGTCCTTATCCAAAGTTCCTACGTTTCTTGGGTTTTTGAAATGATCCAATACTTTATCTGAATAAGCCATTTTCTTTAATTTTTATGATAGGCCACTTAGGTGACCCTTTACTCAATATAATGATTTTTATTCTAATTCGGAATTAATGCTCCGACCATTCAATGGATTCCAAATCTATACCTTCCTTATACATTTCCCAGATGGGACTCAAGGAACGCATGTGATTCACACCATCAGCTACTGCTTTAATAGCATCGTCGATATCTTCTTCCGTGGTAAATCTACCTAAGGAAAAACGAAGGGATGAATGAGCCAGATCGTCTCCCAACCCTAGAGCCTTCAAAACATAACTCGGTTCCAAGGATGCCGAAGTACAAGCAGAACCTGAAGATAAGGCAATATTCTGATTAAAGGTCATCATCAATCCTTCTCCTTCCACATGCTTGAAAGACATGTTGGTAACGTGGGGCATACGATGCTCTTCGTTACCATTTATAACCACTTCTTCCAAACTAGCCATCAATCCGGTTTGGAGCTTGTCCCTAAGCTGGGAAAGCCTTTGGGCATCCTGAGCCATTTCTTCACGGCACAATTTGGCCGCCTTCCCGAACCCGACAATACCGGGTACATTCAAAGTTCCGGAACGCATACCTCTTTCATGGCCGCCGCCATCCAACTGGGCTGTAACTTTGACTCTTGGTCCTTTACGATTTACAAATAAGGCACCGACACCTTTAGGGCCGTACATTTTATGGGCAGTAAACGCAGCCAAATGAATACCCAACTCCTTCACATCAACCGGAATTTTTCCGGCAGCCTGGGTAATGTCAGACATGAACAAAACACCATGCTTTTGACAAATCTCTCCGATTTCCTTCATCGGTTGGATGACACCGGTTTCATTATTGGCAAACATGATGGAAATCATGATGGTCTTATCCGTAATGGCGGCTTCCAATTCGGCCAAATCCACCAAACCGTCTCCTTTCACATCCAGATATGTAACCGAACCACCTTTTTTCTCTACTTTCTGACAAGCATCCAATACAGCTTTATGCTCTGTAGTCAAGGTAATGATATGATTGCCTTTACGGGCATACATTTCAAAAACTCCCTTGATGGCCAAATTGTCGGATTCCGTAGCTCCCGAAGTGAAAATGATTTCCTTCGGATCTGCTCCGATGAGTTGAGCGATTTGCTCACGGGCATAATCCACTCCTTCTTCTGCTTCCCAGCCATAAGGATGGTTTCTACTTGCGGCATTCCCATACATATTCGTAAAGTAAGGAAGCATGGTTTCCACTACTCGAGGGTCAGTGGGAGTTGTCGCATTGTTGTCCAGATATATTCGTCGGTTTGACATATGAATTATTCTTATTTAGATTCAATCTAATTCCTAATTGGCTGCAAATATAACATGTTTCGTGGGGATTTGGTTGCAAAAGCGAAGGAATATATGTGTAGGAAATGAAATAGGAGTATAATGAGGGAATAAGAACCTCTGAATATTGTGGTTTTTATTGGTTTTACAAGGAAAGGACACAATGGGAGTGTAATCAGTGAGATTTTCTTTTTATGCTCAATCCCATTGAAACCGAAGGGAAAATGAAATACATGCCATGTTTGCTCACGATAATGGAATTGGCAAAGCGGAAGAATAAACCTGTGGCATTTAAGGGTGTTTTCCGGACACCGAAATCGATGTGTCCATAAAGAGCCTTGGATTCTTCCCCCGAATCATATTCGATGGGATTGAATTGTACGCCTCCCAAAGATTCGAACATATAGAGCAGACCATAATCATAATTATGATAGGTGGCACCGATACCTGCATCATACATCCAGCCTTTTTTATTTTGGGCTATGGGAGTGGTATAGTTGAGTTGTAAAGGGATGCTGAAGTGCCGCTCTCCAAAGTAACGTGCGAATCCACCTCCGAACATAAGGCCGATTCCCTTATCCTTTTTCCCGAAACGAGTATCAAAAATCAAGGCACCGGTGATGGACGGCCCTCCGAATTGTAATGCAACATTGTACCTCCTTTCAGCCGGAATTTCATGTGCATATTCCCCGTTCTGCAAGGTGTATGTTTTCACATCGGCGGGAAGCCTTTTTCTTCCCCTTGACATGTATTTGGTTACTTCAGGAAAACGATTGGTGCCATCCTTCCATCCGATTCGATGGACATACCTCATATACATCAAATGTTTTTGGCGGCTCTTTTCTTCTGCATAGGTATATTTAACAACCCTATTGCTCAGATAGATGATATCCACAAGTACCTTATCGGAATTGGCAAGGTGTAAGGTGTCTTGGGCCTCGGAAAAAAAAGGGGCGATGAGCATTAGGAAAAGGATGGATATATGAAGTGTATGGTTATTTTTTTTCATGGCATTATATTTTAAACCCTATGGCCAATCCGGCATAGAAAGGAATGGTTTCCTCTTTTGAAAAAATAGGCGTCATGCCCACCCTAAAGAAAAAATCTTTGGTTGTTACAAATCTGTAAGCAAAAACCAAAGAGCCTATAACCCTGACTTTACCTTCTTCGTGGGATGTGTTAGTTCCTCTGATTTCCTGTGGGTTATTATTAATGTTCATACCTATACCCAATTCGGCATAATGGGGTTTCCTTCCCCAAAGGTGGTTGAAACTCATAGGAAAATGAAAGCGGGTGTTGGTATCCCCTGTGAAACGGGTGGCTCCGAAACCTACGCTGAAACCTGGTCCCGTGTCTTTTTTGAAAATACGGGAATCAAAATTTATACCGTAGAATATGGAAGTACCTCCTCCTTCCAAGAAGATGACCTTGGCTCTTTTATTAATATCCTCATTGAAATATTTACTATTCCTACCAGCCCGTTTCATGACCTCGATGTCGGCTCTTTTGATGATCCAGTCTGTATATGTGCCAGCCTCATCTTTGACTTTTATCCTGTATTTGGCACCATTTGTATCTAACATCAAGCCTACGAATTGACGGCCATCCAGCATGGTTACGGAATCTAATTGGCTTGGGGAATCCGAAGAGAATACATCGCTTAGGGTAGATTGGGAACGAGATGTGTTTTTGTTTCGAAATTGTAGGACATTCTTTCGTTTTACAATAACATCGACTTCTTCTCCATTCTCAATGATCCTGATTTTGTACTTCGGCCCGTTGGTGTCCATGATTTCACCTTCGTAAATCGTCCCATCCTTAAGTTCGATGAAATCCTGAGCCGATAGGTTGTTCCAAGAAAATAAAATGGAAACACCTATGAAAAAGAAATGTATGATTAATATTTTCATGGCGGGTTTGATTATGGAAGCATAACGAATGATTCATGTAATTAATTGACGCAAATTAAAAATTTATGATGAATACCTCAAACTATCCTTATCTTGCATGGAATAAACAGTTTGGGATAATGATGTCAATACATAACGATTTGCTAACTGAATTTGAAGGCAGCTCTTCCGAGGAATGGAAACAGAAAATCATAAAGGACTTGAAAGGGAAGCCGATAGAAAGCCTTTCCTGGCCATTGGATGAAGAGATTTTGATGGAGCCATTCTATACCTTGGAAGACAGGAAAGAAGTGTCCATTCCTTCTCGTCCTTTGGAAAGGTTGGATTGGGAAATAGCAGAGGATATAATTGTCAATCGGGATTTGAAAAAAGCAAACAAGGACTTGTTGGATGGATTGGTAGGAGGAGTGAATGCCCCTCGCCTTCATATCAACCATGATCTGGATGAAAATGATTTAGGGGTGTTGTTCAAAGAAGTCGAAACCGATTTTATTTCCCTTCATTTGGTCCTATCTGAACAAGTAAATCCATCAATGTTTATCGAATCTTTTTCTGCTTATCTAAAAGAAAGGAAGAAAGAATGGAAGGATTTGAGGGGAAGCATCATGGGCTGCGAGTTTCAAGAAGGAGTCCGAATGAAAAGCATAGCTGTGGATAGTCATGGTTTTTATCGGGGCATAGAGCAAATACCGGAAGAATTATCCAAAACAATCGGGCTGGGAGTGGATTTGATTATGGCTTCAGCCGATGGCCGACAGGCAACCGGAATTTTCGAATCCATATTTTTTTCCGTAAGGATTGGCAAAAGTTATTTTCCGATGATAGCCAAATTAAGGGCACTGCGGGTACTTTGGCAACGTATTGCAAAAGGTTTTGAAGAAGAAACCACTACTCCTGAAATCGAAGTCGTATTTTCCGACGATGCTTATGGGGAAAACCCGAATACTAATCTTATCCGTGCCACAACCATGTCCATGTCGGCAGTGTTAGGGGGGGCGGATCGATTGGTCGTAACCGCACCTGATTTCGAGGGGAAACAGGGATATGGGTTTTCAAGGAGGATTACTAGGAATATTCAACATTTATTAAAAATGGAATCCTTTTTCGATAAGGTTCATGATCCGCTTGCAGGTAGTTATTATGTAGAAAAACTGACAGAGGTTTTTGTAGAAAAAGCATGGGCCGATTTTTTGAAAAGAGAAGAAAAATATCATTTCTGAGATTGTCATTTGAAAGATAAAAAAAACATAAGGGATCGAATTCGCTCAGCGAAGAGGAAAAAACTGCTTTCCGTTGATGAGTATGTTAATGGAATACGTAGTGGGGATCGGATGGTTCTCGGTCGGGCGATTACACTGGTTGAAAGTATGAATGATGACCATCAGGCATTGGCTAATGAAATCATCGGGAAATGCCTTCCTTTTGCCGGTCAATCCTTCCGTCTGGGTATTACCGGTGTGCCGGGGGTAGGGAAAAGCACATTCATAGAATCCTTGGGAATGCATGTTTTAGGGCAAGGCCGGAAGCTGGCTGTTCTTGCCATAGATCCGACATCCAATATCTCCAAAGGAAGTATCCTCGGAGATAAAACTAGAATGCAGCAGTTGTCAACAGCCGGAAATGCATTCATCAGGCCCAGTCCGGCAGGAGCTACATTGGGGGGTGTCGCCCGTAAAACCCGAGAAGTGATGACGCTTTGTGAAGCAGCTGGTTTCAATACTGTTTTTGTAGAAACAGTGGGGGTGGGGCAGTCCGAAACAGCAGTCCATTCCATGACCGATTTTTTCCTTCTATTGTTGTTGCCGGGAGGAGGGGATGAATTGCAAGGCATCAAGCGGGGGATTGTGGAGATGGCGGATTTGATTGCCGTGAATAAATCGGATACGGCCCCGGAATTGGCAAAACAGGCAAAACAGGCCTATAAGAATGCCGTTCACTTATTCCCCGCAAAGGAAAGTGGTTGGACGGTCGGAACGGTTCTTTGTTCGGCTTTGGAAAATAAAGGAATTTCCGAAATTTGGGATTTGTTGCTAGAATATTATTCCTTTTCAAAAGGAAACGGATTTTTTGATCGTAAGCGAGGAGAGCAACTTAGATATTGGTTGGAGGAAACAATTAATGATGGATTGAAAGGGATGTTTTTCAAGCAAAAGGGAATGAAGGAAAAATATGAAGAAATAGAGCGACAAATCGTTTCAGGTAAAATGACTCCTTTTGTAGGGGCACAATCCTTGTTGGAATATTTTAGTAAACCGGATTAATTGGGTATTGTGAAGTGAACGACGGTACCTTTGCCACGTTTCGATTCCATCCAAATATCACCTTTGTATATATTGACGATTCTTTCGCAGATAGCCAAGCCGACACCCGCACCGTCATATTCTTTTTTATTTAACCGATTAAATATTTTGAATATTTTCTTCTGATATTCAGGTTCGATGCCAATACCGAAATCCCTCAGCGATACTTTGAGTGAACCATCCAGTTGCTTGGCAGTTATCTTGATATTGCAATTTTCCCCTTTCTTCCTGAATTTGATACTGTTCCTTATGATTTCATCAAAAAGAGCAATGGCATGCTCCGGAACCATATTTAAAAGAACATCTCCTTCGTAATCGATCTGTACTTTGAAGGGTTCGATGATGTCCTCGTATTCTGGGGTTAAACCATGTATGAGGTCGGAGATGTATATAGGTTGCTTTTCCTTGTCCTCCAGTTGCTTTAAAGTAGTGAAATCCAAAAGTCGGGTCAGATTCTGATTCATATTCCTAGCTCCTTCCACAATGAACTTCAGAAATTCTCCTACTTCGTCATCTAGTTTTCCTATCATCCTCCTTTCCAATAAATGGGCAAAACTCACAATATTGCGGATGGGCTCTTTCAAATCATGGGAAATAATGTGGGCAAATTGTTCCAATAAAAGATTCTTGGTGCCGATTTCATCATTTTTCTCTTCCAATAAACGGATTTCCTTTTCCCTTTGACTCGCTATTTTACGATAATTTTCATCCCGGGTCATCTTGATTTCCTTCTCGGATTGTTCCAGTCGGATCTTCATGAAGGGATAAGCTTTTGCGGGTTCTTTTTTCTTTTCATAATATTCGATGACACTATCGAGAATATATTTCTTTTCTCGATCCATCTGGTATTCTTGGGCATATTTTAATGTTTCATGCACCAGTTCCAATGCAATATCTTCCTTGTCCTGTTTGAGGTATAAATGAGCCTTGAGATTTAGCCCCATACAATACGATACATACGAAGAACTTTTTTTGGATAATTGAATACTCTCATCCAGATATTCCAAACATTTATCAATTTCATCCAAATGCATCATGATATCTCCCAAAGTCATTAGGGCATGTATCTTCAGATGGATGAAAGCCGGATTTAATATTCTCGTCCGTAATGGATAATGATTTTTCAGAATATTGCCTTGCCTTGTCGAAATCACCGAAATGAATAAGGGACGTAGTGGAATTCAATAAAAGGGCGGCAAGCATGTATCTGTTATTTTCACGGATAGCTTCAATTTGTGCCTTTTCAAAATAGGCAAGAGCCTTTTCATGGTTCTCTATAATGGTATAGGTGTTGCCTAAGTTATTGAGGATTTTTAATTTCAATTCCTTCGCACCGAACTGGAGGGCCTTGAGGAAATAATCCAAAGCCAATTCCCTGTTGTCTTCACTGTAGTAAACAATTCCTATGGCGTTGGTAATTATGGAAAGTTTCCTTTTGTCCTTGGGGAAATGTTTTCGGGCAATGGTTAATCCATCTTGCAGAACAGAATGGGCTTCCTTGAGACGGCCTTGCAATGTATAGACTCGCCCCAAAAGATAACAGAACTCAAAATGATAATGGAGATCCTGTAATTGAATAGCCAATGACAAACCCTTTTCAACCGCTTTTTCAGCCGCTAAGGTATCCGCCGTTTTTAGACTATCGGCCTCTTCATAGAGTTGGAGCATCAATGTCCGATCTCCTGATGAAGTCCTTGATTCATTATCACTGGAATGCTTCGCCATCCTTCGGTTTCTCTTATTGCAGAAAATACTGCGAGCCTGTAAACCATTCTTTTTTCCCACCAGAGGGGAGCATATGGAATACATCAGGCTTTTTGTGGTTTATGGTTGTTATAAACATATAAACCGTTTCCCTTGATGGATTTTACGGTGATATGGGTGTAAAGTTGTCCTTTTGGGGCAAAAATTTATTTTTCTGTGGAATTAGGATTTGTTTACCTTTGCACGCAGGTATTGAACCTGAATTTTATTAATGGATAAATCCTTGTTTTCTAAAGGCTTCACCTTGGAAATCAATAAAAGATTGTAAAAGGACAAATATGAAATTTCGGAAAGAAAAAGACAGTATCGGATACATCAATGTACCTGCAGACAAGTATTGGGCGGCACAGACTCAACGGTCCATACAGAATTTCAAAATTGGAGGACAGAAAATGCCTCGTGAAGTGGTTCAGTCATTTGCCATATTGAAGAAAGCAGCAGCACTCACCAATGCGGAATGTAAAGTGTTGACAAAGAAAAAAGCCAACCTGATCGGAAAGGTGTGTAATGAAATCGTTGCCGGTAAATTGGATGATCAATTCCCTTTGGTCGTTTGGCAGACGGGTTCCGGTACCCAATCCAATATGAACGTGAATGAGGTAATTGCCAACCGTGCCCATGTCCTGAATGGTGGTAAATTGTCCGATAAGGAGAAATATGTCCATCCCAATGACGATGTGAATAAATCCCAGTCATCCAATGATACTTTCCCGACAGCGATGCACATCGCCGCTTATCGTAAATTGGTGGATGTGACCCTTCCGGGAATGGAAAAACTGAAGGCGACCCTGGCTAAAAAATCCAAGCAGTACATGAAGGTCGTCAAAATAGGGCGTACACATTTCATGGATGCCACGCCATTGACGATGGGGCAGGAACTTTCAGGCTATGTTTCACAACTGGATCATGGTATCCGTGCCATTAAAAACACCTTACCCCATTTGGCCGAACTGGCATTGGGAGGTACGGCGGTAGGTACGGGTTTGAATACGCCCAAAGGTTATGACAAGAAGGTAGCCAAACATATTGCCAAATTGACGAAACTCCCTTTTAAAACGGCAGAAAATAAATTCGAAGCCCTAGCGGCCCATGATGCGATAGTGGAAGCACACGGAGCATTGAAAACCGTTGCCTGTTCTCTGATGAAAATCGGAAACGATATTCGCATGTTGGCTTCAGGACCTCGTTCCGGAATAGGGGAATATGTCATTCCTGCCAATGAACCGGGATCTTCCATTATGCCGGGAAAGATTAATCCGACACAGGCCGAAGCCCTGACAATGGCGATGGCACAGGTAGTCGGGAATGACGTAGCTATCAATATAGGAGGGATGACCGGACATTTCGAGCTGAATGTCTTCAAACCGATGATGATTTATAATTTCCTTGTTTCAGCCCAGTTGATTGGAGATGCCTGCGTTTCATTCAATGATAATTGTATCGCTGGTTTGGAACCGAATGAGGAAAGAATTAAACATAATTTGTTCAACTCCCTTATGTTGGTTACTGCCTTGAATACCAAAATCGGATATGATAAAGCTTCTACAATTGCTAAGAAAGCCCATAAGGAAGGAACGACGCTCAAGGAAGCCGCAGTGGCCTTGGGTTACCTGACAGCCAAAGAGTTCGATCAATGGGTTAAACCTAAGGATATGATTGGCAGTTTGAAATAAGAATCCGAAAAAAAACAGAAGAAGGGGCTGCCTAGAAAGTAAGAACTAGGCAGCCTCTTGTTTTTTGTTGCTTTCGATTTTTATCGATTCATTTAACGTGAATAATGTTTAAGCAACTAAAAGCAATTGCTTATTGTTTTCGTGGATTGGATGAATATTTAGAGAAGGTTT
>JAHDFN010000103.1:0-5077 GCA_020628145.1 Saprospiraceae bacterium
GTACTTATACCGAACACATCCTCGGTCAGGTATCAAATGATATGAGTTATGTTTTTGCCGAAGATATGGATAATGATGGCGATGTAGATATCATTTCTATCAATTCATACTTGGGCGGTATTTTATGGTTTGAAAATAACGGAAATGGGAATTTTTCAGGAGCGGCTTATTATGGTACTTTAGGTGCCGGATTCAATGGGAATGCAAGAACCGCTTTCATAGCCGATTTGGACAATGATAACAAAAAAGATATTCTCTGGACAGTGAGTCGTAACGGTACGCATTTTACCACATGGACCAAAAACATGGGAAACAATGTTTATAATATCCAAGATAATATCGTCTATTACTATGAGTGGGGAATCAGCGGAATGGCACATTGTTTTCCCGTAGATATGGATCTTGATGGGGATATTGATATTTTGGATGCTTCCTTCAATACCAAATCACTGAGTTACTATAGCAATGATGGAAATGGGAATTTCACCTTTGCAGGAAACGTATTTACAGGCAGCAACAGACAACCTTTTTATGTTTGTGCATCCGATTTGGATGGAGACAACTATCCCGATCCTGCACTTTATTACGATAAGAATTTGACAAATAGTTACGATGATCACATCGTTTGGTTCAACAGCAACCTATACCCGCTAAAAGCCGATATTATTTCTGTTAATTGTAATGCCAATAATACGCCTTTCGATCCTTCCGACGATTTCATCGAAGCCCAGATTGATGTTTACAATATCAATCTGAGTAGTCAGATTCTTGCTAATTCTTCTATCGGTAATGTTACGCCTTCCTCAGCTACCGTTCCGAACATTATTACTTTTTCCTTCTACCCCGGTTCTGCCGGTAATGGTGACATCATGTTGACATTGACCGATGGGGTAGATCCTTCATATCAATTGGAATTAAATATTCCTGATCCCGGGAATTGTATTCCCGAAACCGACTTCGAATATATTATCGAAAATAAAACCTGCCATGACAACGGAACATTGGACACGGATGCTGATGACTATCTCACCTTCACTCTGACTGTTAATTCTGCCTTATTATCAGGAGACTATACTTTGTCTTCCAATGATGCCCCCCTGAATACAACGGGAACATACGGCCAGCCTCTCGATATCACAATATCAGGCTCCCCTAGTATTTTTCAAATATTCGATATCGAACTGACCGATACTACATATCCCATAATGAAGGATACTATCAATTTTATCGGCCCTGATCATTGTTCGGAAATATATCCGAATACGAATATCATTTTTTCCGATAATCCCACTCCGGGAGAAGAATTGGGTTCGTTCATTCATATCCATCAGGATATTGCTGCGGTATCGGCTCCAAAGGCCGGTCCCGGAAAAATATATATGTACCAATTGGATATTGACAATAACTGGAATGTACTGGATACCATATCGCCTACACTTAGTACGGCCTCCTTTGGAGATCCGACTTATTTTAGATATTCCGTAGTCCATTTATCTGATACATACCTTATTGTCGGAGACAGGAATAACAGTGATTATGGCATGGATAAAGCCGGTGCGGTATTAATTTATGAACGGATAGGCGACGAATGGGGAAATGAACAACAACTCTTATCACCTGAACCGGAAACCACCGGCTTATACGGGCAGTCCGTACACATTACCAATACCCATGCATTCATACAAGAAGCCCTCGATGGCAATGGTGAAGGGGCCGTTTATGTCTATGAAAATACGGAAAACGGATGGGTCGAAATTCAAAAACTATCTACCCCGCTGCCTGAAAACGGAGCTAGATTCGGGCATGTCATTAAAACCAAAGATGATATGTTGATTATCAGCTCCGAAGAATACGGCAATCCGGGTGGGCATGAAGGAAGGGTTTTCATTTACCGATTCAATACGGAAACCGGGCTTTATGAAATATTACAGGAATTTGAAAGAGTAGAAGGAGATCATTTTGATAGCTTTGGAAAAGTGGTCGATCTTTCCGGAAATCGCTTGCTTGTCGGATATCGCCACGGTGCGAATATCTATGAGTACGATGGTACAGAATGGGTTTTCCACTCCAACATCAGTAGGCTCCCTAATGTAGGAGAAATGTTTTTTCCTAATTTCAGACTCCATGATAATTTCATTCTCTTTAGCATAGGCAATGCCACCTCTCCTGATTTTGACGGGCGGGTTCATTTATTAAGGGAAGAAAACAATGCTTGGGAATATGTGGATTATTTCCATCCTACTTCAGGAGGGGATAATCAGGGCTATTCCTATTCATTCGACCTTATTGATTATAATATTCTCGTAGGAGCTCATTTGAATAGCGAGGTAATGGAAAATAACGGTGCATTGTTTTCCTACACCTATGAACGGGAATCCATTACAGGGGATATCAACTCCATAACTTGCAACGATAACGGAACCCCATATGATGAATCAGATGATTTTATCGAATGTGAAATTGAAGTCAATAGTTATTATCTGAGTGGTAATTTCACCGCTTTTGCCTCTTCGGGTAATGTAACGCCGAGTTCAGGTAGCTCCGAAGACAATATCCTTACTTTCAGTTTCGACCCCGGTACTGCCGGAAACGGTGATATCATCCTAAGTTTGGAAGATGCCGATAATCCAAGTTATGGAATTGATATTACAATAACCGATCCCGGTACTTGTCGCCTCGTTCCAACATTGACTCCTACGGTAAGTAATATTGTATGTGACAATAACGATACCGACGAAGATGATACGGATGACATCATACGGTTCACATTGAATGTCGATGCAGGTAATTATACAGGAGGATACACTCTCAATAGCGATGGCATTCAGATTACACCCGAGAATTCAAACTATGGAATAAATGCCGAAATCGAGTTACCACAAGGTTCTGCAGGAAATGGGGATGTGAATATTGAAATATTAGACAATACATATGACGATGTCAATACTTCGATAATTGTTACCGACCCTCAAACCTGCTCGTTGGGTGTAGGGGTATTTTCACCCGACAATAATGAATTCCTTCTTGCTGTTCTACCTAATCCCGCATCGGATATGATTACATTACAATATACCGGTGTCCAATTGGAACGAATAGATATATTCGATGTTACAGGGCAGGAAATCAAAACAGTGGCAGGAGACGACAGTATCGATATAAGGAACTTATCCAATGGGACTTATCATCTACGTGTACAATCCACAGAAGGGAAAATTGCCTGGGTAAAATTCATGAAACTATAAAACGATCAATGTATCATTTCAACAATCTCATCCGACTTGGATGAGATTGTTATTTCCAATAAGATATGTTCTACAAAACATCAAAATCCCACCACACCTCTATACATAATCATGATTCCGAAGCCCATGACAATGACTCCTGAAAACCATCCGAACCATTTGAGGTGTTTCTGCTTGAGCTTATGTCTTATCTTGTCGGCAAAATAGGCTTTTAGAAAATCCGTCAGTATGATGGTCCCCATGATTCCCCCAAAAAAAAATACGACTTCCTTCTTTCCGAAATTACGACCAACCACACCATCCGTCATCGTAGTCAACCAGAAAAAAATTGTAAATGGATTAATCGTATTGACTAGAAAACCCTGAATCCAAAGTGTAGTAATAGGTGTACTTCTCTTTTTGATTTTGCCCAATGTCTCTATGGAAACCGGCCGTTTGAAAAACAATACCAATCCGAAAACAAAGAGGAATAAACCTCCTACCAAACCGAAAGCCAGACTGAAAGTAGGATTGTCTTTCAGGGCCGTTAATTGGGATAATCCCAGATAAGTAAAAAGGATAAAAAGGAAATCGCTGATCCAGATTCCCGTTCCGACAAAAACACCCGATGCCAATCCTTCCCTGATACTGGTCTGTACCAGGACAAAAAAAATAGGGCCGATGGAAACACTCAGCACCAAGCCCAACAATATACCTTCAACAATCAGGTTCATCCGGTTTTATTTATTCCCTTCGGGGATAAAAGTACGATGGTCATACGGGGATTCCGCATGACCATCAATTAAAATATTTCTATTGGAATAAGTTT
This sequence comes from Saprospiraceae bacterium, assembly GCA_020628145.1. GTDB lineage: Bacteria > Bacteroidota > Bacteroidia > Chitinophagales > Saprospiraceae > JAHDCE01. The sequence continues at coordinate 4,051 of JAHDFN010000103.1, forward strand.
ATCCTAAAGTAGCATGGGTCGCCTTCAGGATGGAACGAACACCTTCCATATCCGGAGCTTGGGCATAAACCCGTAAAACCGGTTCGGTACCCGAAGGACGGATCATCACCCATTCATCATCCGAAAAATAGAACTTGTAACCATCTATGTTTTCCACTTTTTTCACTTGGTAATCGCCCATTGCCTTATAAACATCGTTTTTACAATTATCCATGATCGCCCATTTCTTATCATTGGCGATATGGAGATCGTCCCTGTCGAATGCAAAAGCTCCTACTTCATCATAAACCTCCCGGATCAGTTCCTTGATGGACTTGCCCGTTTTGGCCATGAACTCCATAATCAGTAAACCATTCCAGATGCCGTCCCTTTCGGGGATATGTCCCTTTACGGCCAAGCCGCCCGATTCCTCTCCACCTACAACGACGTCTTCATGGATCATGATTTCGGCAATATACTTGAAGCCGATTTTGGTGACCTGTATCGGAAGGCCGAATTTTTCGGCCAGTTTTTTCATCTTATCCGTTACGGAAAAAGTAATGATCACTTTTCCCGAATGTCCTTTGTGCTTATGCATGTAATACAACAACAAAAGCAGCAAATGATGGGAATCCACAAAATTCCCATCTTCATCATACATTCCTATCCGGTCGGCATCACCATCGTTGGCCAAACCCAAATTCAGTTCGGGATTGTCGGCTAAGGTTTGGGATAGTTCCAAGAGATTCCTATGGATGGGCTCAGGTGCCTGTCCCTTAAAGGAAGGATTATAATCACAATGTAACATGGTCGCATTCGGCAACAGCCTTTTGATGGCATTCATTCCGGCACCATACATGGCATCGTAAGCCAAACGGATATTCGAATTACGAATCGCCTCCAAATCGAAATTATCTTCGACATGTTTGATGTACATGTCTTCCAGATCGATATAATTCAATAAACCGTCATCGAACATCTGTTCCAAAGTGGGCAGTTCTTCAGTAGTCGGGGTATCGGGTACCAAAGCTTCAACCGCAGCGATATC